>JAOAIJ010000011.1 GCA_026414765.1 Clostridia bacterium
ATATTACACTAGATAAATTTTTAGATATACATGAGCCTAAGAGAGGAGAGTGGGGGACGGATGGTCGGAAACATCATAGAGAACAACATGGTGACCATTTCCGGTAAGATTATCTCAGATGTAGAGTTTAGTCATGAAGTATATGGAGAGGGTTTCTTTTATTTTTTACTTGATGTACCAAGACTAAGTGACAGCTGTGACAAGATTCCGGTTACTGTTTCAGAGCGTTTGATATCAAAGCAAAAACTGGAGATAGGTAAGATTATTGAGGTGGAAGGTCAATTCCGTTCATATAACAGCTTTAATAACGAAGGAAATCGATTACTGCTGACAGTCTTTGCCCGCGAGATAACTTTTCTTGAAGATGAGAAAAAGATAAAAAACCCTAATCAGATTTTTTTGAACGGCTATATTTGTAAAAAGCCTATTTTTAGAACAACTCCATTCGGGAGGGAGATTACCGACATATTATTAGCAGTAAACAGACCATATAATAAATCGGACTATATACCCTGTATTGCTTGGGGTAGAAATGCCAGGTATTCAGAAAACCTTGAAATAGGAGATAATATAAAGGTGTGGGGAAGGATTCAGAGCAGGGAATATCAAAAAAGATTGGAATCCGGTGAAGTGATGACAAAAACTGCTTATGAGATTTCAGTTTCCAAAATGGAAGTTTGTACAGGTAAGGATAAATATACTGAAGAAATAGAAAATGAAGATACATAAAAAGGCCCCTCAAACTTAAATAAGGTTGAGGGGCTTTTTGGTTACAGTGCATGATATTATCTAATCCAAAGCTTTAACCGCCTGTTTCTTACCATGTATCTCCACTGTTTCATTAAGTACGGGAGCAGGTAGTAATCTACTCCAAAAGCTCTTCCCGCACCTCCCAGCATACAAAGAGCTGCAGGGATATACCACCATGTTTCCGGGTATAAGCCTGTAGAAAGCAGAAAATTTAGGTTCAGGCCTAAAGCAGCAATTGCAGCCAAAAATGTAAAGGTACCGCTCAAAAATGCGAGTCCCAGCCCAATTTCGGTCAGCACAATCAGTATCTGAAATAAAAGGGCATTAGGAACTATTATGTTATCTGCTATCCATGCATACCATGAAGGAGTATGTGCCGATACTATCCTGAAAACCTTCTCTCCCGTTTCGGACACGGATGCACTTGTATTACCATCTGTTGCAGTACCGGCAAGTACTGCTTTGTTCAACCATCCCTCGCTGAATTTTGACAGACCTTCCGCCAACCAGGAGTAGCCCAGGAACAGTCTTACAGGTACAAGCCAGAAAGCTTGTGTCCTAGTGGAATAGTGCTTCTCGATCACGAATTTTTCCTGCTGCTTATTGAAGAATTCATGTTTTATATACTTGATAACCAATTCAAATCCGCCAATTCCAAATAAGTAATGTATATTTACCAGATACTTCATCAATATGGCAAAAAGCCTTGGCAGCTCATACCCCATAAGGTTTGTAACGGCAAAAAAGCTTCCTACAGAAACCATGACACCATGGAGTTTTGGTACAAGCTTGACTTTCTCCTTGCCCCTGATTTCAGCTAGAATATTTATCGCTGCTGCCTTACCGGTCTGCAAAGCACCTTCAACAAGTGCAGGCAAGGTATGACCCTCAGATACGAATGCTGAAATATCACCAATTGCATATACATTCTTATACTGTGTCTGTGTATACTCGTTTACTGTTATTCTGCATGTCCTACCCTTGTCGATGCTTATTTCATCTGTTATGCAGGCAGCTCTTACTCCAGCTGTCCAAATCAATGTATTTGTCTTTATAGCAGTTCCATTTTTCAGTTCGACTGTATTCTCAGTAACTTTGGTTATTGGACAGTTTGTAAGAACCTCGACATTAAGCTTTTTAGATAAATAATCAACTGTTTTTCTGATGCTCTTTTCCTTAAGATTACTGAGTATTGTATTAAGTGCTTCTACAAGTATAAGCCTGACCTCATTTCTTTGGACTGAATACTCCCTACAGAGTTGTTTGACCCATAGTGCAAGCTCACCTATCATCTCAACACCTGTAAAACCGCCCCCACCTACAGCAAATGTTAGCAATACCCTTCTGGACTCTGCATTCTCCTCTTGAGATGCCTTTATGAAGCACTCTTTGACGTGCTCTCTTATTTTAATGGCATCATTGAATGACCACAATGAAAAAGCAAATTCTTCCATACCAGGGATACCGTAGTAGTTAGGCTCACTTCCGGCAGCTATCACAAGGTAGTCATACGGGTATGTATTATTGAGAGAGATGAGTTTTCTGCTGTCAAAGTCTATATCTTTAATCTCATCTTTAATCAGTTTTACATCTGTATACTTGAATATGTCACGAAGAGGTACTATAACGCCATCTTCTGTAATCCTGTTGCCTGCTACCTCATGTAATTCAGTAAGCAGAGTATGATATGAATTTTTATCAACTATACTGATTTCTATTTCGTCCGAGTTTTTCTTTCTTTTATGTAATGCTAATGCTGCTTCGATTCCGGCATAACCTGCTCCGAATATAAGAACTTTTTTAGGCATTGTTCTTCCTCCTGTCAAGTCAATGAATTATGCATACCTGGAAAGCTATATGCAAATAGAACATTTCTTATCATTATTTTTTCTATAAATCTATTTTAAATTCACTGAAGGAATTGAATTCTGCTGAACAAATATGTATAAAAATCCTATTTCAATTTGTTGCATTAATGTTTATAATTAAACTGTTTATTATAGTAAAAAATACATATAGTAAAGAAATAACTTGACTTTGGAGAATGGCGGGATATATTGGATACAAGAAATAAGATTTCAGGAAAAGTATCAAAAACTGTTTTGATTTTAAGTATGCTTTTATTTGGTTTTTCTGCGTGTTCGTCAAAAAGTATGGAGCCTGTTGAGCATCAGGACTATCTTATGGGGACTGTGATTTCACAAAAGGTCTATGGGGAGGAAGCACAAAAAGCTATAGACAGAGTAAGTGAGAGAATGTTAGAAATAGAAAAAAGGATGACTATAAATGCACCCGGCAGTGAGACGGATAAACTGAACATCAATGCAGGGAAAAGTGATGTGAAACTTACACCTGATGTAATTTATGTTTTAAATACTGCAAAAAAGTTTGGCAGGCTGAGTGATGGAGCATTTGATGTTACTGTAGGGCCTTTAGTCAAAGCATGGGGGATTTTCACTGACAATGAGAGAATACCAGCAGACGGAGAAATAAACCGGTTGATAAAACTTGTAGGATATAATGAAATCAATGCCGATGAAAAAAATAATATTGCCGGGCTTTCGAGGCAAGGACAGGTAGTAGATCTGGGGGGAATTGCAAAAGGCTATGCCGGGGATGAGGCGATCAGGATATATAAGGAGTTTGGGATTGGCACTGCCTATATAAACCTGGGCGGAAATGTTATTGTCATGGGAAAAAAGCCGGATGGGACAGAATGGAGAGTTGGGGTTCAGGATCCACGGGCAAAAAACGGAGAAATAATAGGTGTGATAAAAACTACTGATAAAGCTGTAGTCAGTTCAGGAGACTATGAAAGGTTTTTTATAAGAGACAATAAGAGATACCATCATATATTAGATCCAAGAACAGGCTATCCTGCGGAATCGGGTCTGATAGGAACAACTATAGTTGCTGACTTATCAATAGAGGCTGACGCACTATCTACCGCAACATTTGTATTAGGGCTTGAAAAAGGTATGAAACTGATAGAAAGTCTTAATGGTGTAGATGCAATTTTTATTACAAAGGAAAAAAAGGTTTTTGTAACTTCCGGTTTAAAGGATAAGTTTAGTCTTAATAATAAAAACAAGGAATATAGCTATGGTGAAAAAAGGTGATGCAGTACTGGTAATATCTATTGCCTTTCTGGTAATATCAGGTTTTATCGGGATGAATATTCTGGATAAAAGCAGTAAGCACAGAATTGCGGAAATCATCCACAATAACGAAGTTATCCGCACAATAGACCTGAGTAGTGTCACAAAACCGGAAAAAATTAAGATTCCGGGACAGTATGATGAGGTTGTGGCGGTTGAAAAAGGCAGAATCAGGTTTGAAGAAGCTACATGCCCTGATCTGGTTTGCGTGGCAAGAGGTTGGTTGACGAAAGTAGGAGATTCGGCTGTCTGTATTCCTAACCGTACAATGATAAGGATAAAGGGAGTCAACGAAGAACTTGATGCGGTCACATACTAGCTGAAAACAGGTAACCGGCTGCCGGTTACGGACAAATAAGGAGAAGAATTTCGTGAAAAATACAAAGAAGCTTGTACTACTGGCTATTATGGTATCACAGGCACTAGTACTGTCCCTGGTCGAGTCGTGGATACCGGTACCGACTTTTGTTTACGGTATCAAACTTGGACTTGCAAATATTGTCACACTGGTGGTTATAGTGTTTTTCGGATTTAAGGATGCACTGCTGGTGGTATTGGTAAGATGTGCCCTAGCAGCCTTATTTGGAGGCGGATTTGTAGTTTTTCTATTCAGTATAACAGGTGGGATACTAAGTACTATAGTTATGTCGTTTTTATTCAAAAAATTATCAAAGGTTTTTAGTTTGATTGGCATAAGTATTGCCGGTGCCGTCACTCATAATCTCGGACAGATAATAATTGCAATTCTGGTGATGAAAACCTTATCTGTAGCAGCATACCTGCCTGTTCTTCTTGTATCAGGGGTAGTAATGGGATGTTTCGTAGGATTGTGCAGCAGCTTTTTATGTACCGTACTAAGAAGGAATAATGTTATCAATCAGTAATTCTATTTATTGAATTTCAACAATTAATCATGATGAGAGCGGGGCTGGTTTACCTTGTGGGCGGAGTATCCGGAAGTAGAGAAAGAACTGGAAGTTGTAGAGAAATATATCAGGGATAATATTCGTTCAAGAAACAAGCTGTTGAATTCCATAGTGACTGAACTTGTCGATGCAGGTGGAAAAAGGCTAAGACCGGCTTTTGTCATTATTGCTTCCAAGTTTGGCAAGTATAATCCCAAAAAGTCTATTCCCATGGCAGGAGCTTTCGAGATATTGCATACAGCGACGTTGGTACATGATGATATCATTGACCATGCAAAATACAGACGTAGTAAAAAGACGGTTTCACACAGGTATGGCAGCGATATTGCAATCTATACCGGCGATTTCCTTTTTACAAAAGCTGTTCTGATGCTGTCCAGGGATATACCCACAGATCAAATGGAGATTGTTGCAAGAGCCATTAAGGTTATTTGTGAGGGGGAAGTAGACCAATACCAGGACAGATATAATGTTAATTCGTCGGTCATGTCCTATTTGAAAAGAATTAACAGGAAAACAGCCGTATTGTTTAGCACTGCTTGTGCCGTAGGAGCATATTTATCCAAGTGCCCTGCAAAGGTTGTCAGAAATCTGGCCAGATTTGGCTTTTGTTATGGAATGGCTTTTCAGATTAAGGATGATCTGAAGGATTTCCTTTCTGATGAAAAAAGCGAAGGGAAGCCGGTAGGACATGATATTTTAAAGGGGATATTTACCTTGCCTGCCATATATGCAATCAATAAGAACAGTGAAGTAAGAGCTTTCATAAAGAGGTTGACAGATAAAAAAGAGAATATAGAAGATACGGAATTGATTGAACTTTACGGCTTAATAAGAAAGGAAGATGGGATTAGGTATACGGGAGAAATCCTGGACAGGTATATTACCAGGGGAATGACGGCCTTGGACAATATTCCCGATAACAGATACAAAAAAATACTGAGGGAACTTTTAAATGAGCTAGCCCTGTAAAGGTCAATTTGGTCTTGAAATAGTATATAATAAATTATATTATTATATTTAGAGGGTTAAGATTGGAAAAGTAGGTTGAAAATTCATTTCTAAAAAAAGAAAGGGTGGATACCTATGGTTAAAGTTGTCTTTGGCAGAAAGGGAATGGGCAAAACCAAAATCCTTGTAGAAGAAGCTAATAAGCTTGCGGTGGAGAGTTCCGGAGATATTGTATTTATCGATGACAGCAGCCATTTGATGTATGATTTGAAACATGAAGTCAGATTCATTAATGTATCTGAATTTCCTTTGGTTGGCTCTGACGGTTTTCTGGGATTTGTTTGTGGTATCATATCAGAGGATTACGATATCGATGCCATATTTATCGATGGATTGACCTATATTCTGAAGCAAAAAGTTGATACTCTGGAAGGATTTTTCAAGAATATTGAGCAGATTTCTGAAAAATACAATATAAAATTCTACTTTAGTATAAATAGTGAAACAGGAATAATTCCTGAATTCTTAAGAGAGTATGTTACAGCATAAACAATGTTTTGAATGATTCTTTGATTGAATGAACAACTGATATTGAAAAACTGCCTGTCATAAGGTGGTTTTCTTTATTTGGTATGAAAATGGCGGATAATTGAAAGGGAACGGAATGTATAAGGTTGCATCGGTTATAATCAGCAATTCAACACGGGAGTTTGATAAAGAATACGACTATAGTATACCACTGGGTTTCGAGGGGAAAATTATACCGGGACAGAGGGTTATTGTACCTTTCGGTAAAGCTAACAGCTCTCGTGAGGCTTATGTTGTTGATACATTTTTCAGGGAAGAAACAAAAAACCTGAAAGAAATAAAAAAGATCATTGATGAAAAACCTGTTCTTAGCAAACAGATGCTGAAATTGGCAGGATGGATAAAAGAAAGGTATATTTGTACGTACAGTGATGCAATAAAATGTATGCTGCCACCGGGTATAGGTGTCAAAAGCAATCGTGTCGTCAGAATGGTTAAAGATGACAACTGCCTGAAAGGCAATCTCAGAAAGATGCTGGATGAACTCGGACAAATGGGAGGAGAATGCGAATATGAAGAACTTAAAAGAAGAATTGACTCGAAGAGCTATAATAAATATATAAGGCAGCTGGAAGAATCGGGATGCATTGAACTTACTGAAGAATTCACCGCCAAAGTAAGTGATAAAACCGTAAGAGTTGCATTTCTTGCACTCCCAAGAGAAGAGGTCATTGAAGAGATTGAAAGCAACAGGATACAAAGAATCCAGCAGGTTAGGATCCTTGAGATGCTGCTCGATAATGAATTTATTGCCGTAGCCGACATTGTAAGGTTTGCAGGAGTATCTGCAAGTGTACTGGATACTTTAAAAAAGTATGGGTACATCGGGTATAGGGATATAGTAATAAACAGGGACCCGTTGAAGCACAGAACGATTGAAAGTACAAGTCCGCTATGTCCAACTCCGCAGCAAGATGCAGTAATCGGGAGAATCAGCGAGGTGATAGAAGCCGGCAGCTTTGGAGAGTTTTTAGTACATGGAGTCACAGGAAGCGGAAAAACCGAGGTATACCTTCAGTTGATCCAGAGATGTCTGGAAAAGGGAAAGCAGGCTGTAGTCCTGGTGCCGGAAATATCACTGACACCACAAATGGTCGAACGTTTTAAAGGCAGGTTTGGAAGTGATGTGGCAGTACTTCACAGCAGATTATCTTTGGGTGAACGGTACGATCAATGGAAGCTGATAAAGGGAGGACGGATAAAGGTTGCAGTAGGGGCCAGATCTGCCGTTTTTGCGCCTTTTGAAGATTTAGGCATGATAATCGTCGATGAAGAGCATGAGAGCTCATATAAATCTGAAACAACCCCGAAGTATAATGCAAAAGAGGTTGCTCGAGAAAGATGCATTCAACATAGTGCTGTTATAGTTTACGGCTCGGCAACACCTTCGGTGGATGCCTATTTCAATGCTATAGGCAGGAATTGGGGCTCAGAAGAAGGTATAGGACTGCTTGAAATGACTGACAGGGCAAACAGGATGAATATGCCGTCTGTTGATATAGTTGATATGAGAAAAGAGCTGGAAGATGGAAATAGGTCGTTATTCAGCAGGAGGCTGCTTGAAGAGATAGAAAAAAATATTGCTGCAAAACAGCAGACGATACTGTTTCTAAACAGAAGGGGTTATTCTTCCTTCGTACTATGCAGGAGCTGCGGCTATACGGTTATTTGCCCCAACTGCAATATATCTTTGACATACCACTCACATGATGAAAGACTAATTTGTCATTACTGCGGATTCACTACAAGAAATCCTGAAGTTTGTCCCAAGTGCCGGAGTAACTATATAAGGCATTTCGGTACAGGCACCCAAAGGGTTGAGGATGAGATCAGCAAACAGTTTCCCGGGTGCTCTGTAATTAGGATGGATATGGACACCACAAGCTGCAAGAACTCACATGAAAGTATACTTCGTACTTTCCGCGAACAAAACATAAATATTTTGATAGGTACACAGATGATAGCCAAGGGGCATGATTTCCCTAATGTAACATTGGTAGGAGTGCTTGCGGCAGACAGTCTGCTGAACACAGGGGATTACAGAGCTTCCGAAAGGACATTTCAGTTGCTGACTCAGGTTGCAGGGCGTGCCGGGAGGGGAGAAATCCCCGGAAGAGTCGTCATTCAAAGCTATAATATAGAGGATTTCAGCATACTTACAGCATGCAGGCATGACTATAAGGGGTTTTACAATCAGGAAATCAAGATAAGGGAAAGTTTGAATTACCCGCCTTTTTCAAATATAGCTGTGGTAATGTTAAGTGGCTTGTACGACAGGGCTGTTTTTAATAAAGCAAAGGAAGTCAGAGAAAATATTAGGGCACTTGGAGCGGAAAAAGACAATGGGATACTTGTTCTTGGCCCTTCAAGAGCACCAATATCTAAGATAAATAATAAGTACCGGTGGAGGATTATATTAAAGAGTAAGGATATGGATAAACTTATAGGTATGCTGAGTGAAGTATCTGATAGATTTTATAAGAAAAGAAACAAGATAAATATAGATATGAGTGTAGATATTAATCCGACCTCTATGCTATAATTAGCGGGGATACTCCACTACAGTCAGCAATAATCAAACATGCATCGGAGAAGGTATTGGAATTTAAATGGTATAAAAAATCTGTGTGAATATAATATTTATAGGTGAAGCAAAAAGATTTGTGTTTATCTGATATATTAATAAATTGGAGGATATAAAGATGGCAGTAAGAAGTATAAGGACAGACGGTGATGAAGTTTTAAGAAAGGTTTGTAAAGTGGTTGATACAATAGATAACAGAGTACTTACTCTGTTGGATGATATGGCGGAAACCATGTATAAGGCTGACGGGGTGGGTCTGGCAGCGCCACAGATCGGCATACTGAAAAGAATTGCTGTAATCGATGTAGGTGAAGGATTGATAGAACTGATAAATCCGAAGATCATAAGTGAATCAGGCGAACAACTGGAAGTAGAAGGCTGCTTAAGCATACCGAATGTACAAGGTGAAGTGAAAAGACCTGAGAAAGTGGTTGTTGAAGCACTTGACAGACAAGGAGAGAAATTTGTTATAGAAGGAACTGGGCTCCTTGCAATAGCTTTATGCCATGAAATCGACCACCTTGACGGTGTATTGTTCAAGGATAAAGTAGTCAGGTTTATTAACAAAGAGGATTTGGCAAATAGAAAATAAATTCTGTTTTAGTATTACAACGAGGTGAACTGATGAGAATAGTCTTTATGGGAACTCCGGAATTTGCAGTTCCGAGTCTGGAAATGCTTGTTAATGAAGGTTATGAGGTTGTTGCAGTTGTGACGCAGCCTGATAAACCGAAGGGAAGAGGCAATAAACTTGCTGCTCCGCCTACTAAGGAGTATGCTCTTAAGAATAATATAAAAGTTTTTCAGCCTGTAAAGGTGAAAACACCAGAATTTGCAAAGGAACTGGAAGATTTGAAACCTGATTTGCTGGTAACGGTAGCTTATGGCAGAATACTACCCCAAAATGTACTCGATATACCTCCATTGGGCTGTATCAACGTACATGGTTCGCTTTTGCCGAAGTACAGGGGAGCAGCTCCGATACAATGGTCAATAATAAACGGTGAGAATGTTACCGGTATAACAACTATGTATACCGATATCGGAATGGATACCGGAGATATGTTACTAAAAAGCGGAATAAAAATTACTGATGATATGACGGCCGGTGAACTCCATGACAAACTTTCAGTTATTGGAGCCCAGGTACTTAGGGATACACTCAAAAAACTGGAAGACGGTACTTTGGAGAGGATACCTCAAATTAACGAAGAAGCTACATACGCGCCTATGATGCAGAAAGAGACAGGTCTGATTAACTGGACAAAATCCTCAAAAGAAATACACAACCTTGTAAGAGGTACAAATCCATGGCCTGGAGCATATACCTTTTTTGGTGGTGAGAGGGTGAGAGTGTGGAAAACAGAAGTATCAGATGACTCTACAGCCGGTCAAAAACCTGGAACGATTCAAGAAGTTGGGAAAAACGGTTTGATTGTATTTACGGGGAGGGGTCTGATAAAGATACTGGAAATTCAGCTTGATTCCGGGAAGAGGATGAAGGTTGGAGACTATATTCGTGGTCATAAATTAGATTTGGGTGAGGTACTTGGATAAAAGTCTAAGAACATTTTTAAGACTATCATTTTTTTTAATATTGCTTTTTTCTGCGGCAACTGTATTTTTTGTTTGTTTTTACCGTTATTCTACTTTAAACACCTATAATTATATATTATTAATTTTAATAGCATTGACAATAATAATAATGCTTTTAATTGTTTGCTCTGTTTTGTGTATACTTTATATGTACAAGACGAGGAAATCCAACAGGCTGTTATTATGGATGGCAAATATGGGACTGAAGGCGCTTATGCCTTCTGTTATTTATATTGCGGGAATTTTTAGCGGTAATAAAGATACTATAAGACAGTTGTATATTGAATTGAATAATATGATTGTACGCAAGTCCCAAAACAGAAAATATAAACCTGAAGAGATACTTGTTATACTCCCTCATTGCTTACAGAATTCTGATTGTGGATACAAGGTGGCAGGAGATATTTCCAAATGTAAAAGATGCGGAAGATGCTGTATTGGGGAAATTGCCAAAGCTACTGAAGAATTGGGAGTTAAAACTGAGATTGTAACAGGTGGGACTGCAGCAAGAAATATAGTAAATACCAAAAAACCGAAAGTCCTGCTTTCTGTTGCCTGTGAAAGAGATCTGACAAGCGGGATATCTGATATAAGCGGTATTCCTGTGTTCGGTATTATAAACGACAGACCGAACGGGCCTTGTATAGATACAAAAGTAAATACAAGTTTGGTTATAAGTACATTGAATAATATGCTGGAGCAAAGTAAGAAGGTTCCGCAAGACGAGCTGTTACACTGACTAAAACATTATCAGGTGTATGTGGGAAAAACTAGAAAACTAAAATAAGGAGGTTGTTTTATGTTTGGGTATGGTCTTGATCCATATATAATTCTTGTAATACCTGCTTTTTTGTTCTCCTTATATGCCCAGTTCAAGGTTAAGAGTACATTCAATAAATATAGAAGGATAGGTAATACAAGAGGTTTAACAGGCGCAGATATTGCAAGAAGCCTACTCGATAGAAACGGGTTGTACCATGTTGCTGTAGAACCGGTAAGAGGTGAATTGACAGACCATTATGATCCAAGAACAAAAGTGGTCAGGCTGTCAGAAACAGTTTATTCCAGTACTTCAGTAGCAGCTATTGGTGTTGCTGCTCACGAAACAGGGCATGCAATACAACACAAGCTGGGGTATGGGCCGCTTGCTTTAAGAAGCACTTTGGTCCCTGCAGCCGGAATAGGTTCATCCATAGGACCTACACTCGCAGTAGTAGGTCTGGTATTTGGCTCTGACTTAATGTTGTATGGGGGAATAATCCTGTTTACTATAGCTGTTGCTTTCTACCTGGTTACTCTTCCTGTGGAATTCAACGCAAGTACCAGAGCTATAAAATCCCTTGAGACTACAGGTCTTTTAAGTATAGGAGAAATCGGACCGGCAAGAAAGGTTCTAAATGCTGCAGCCATGACATACGTGGCTTCAGCGGCGGTTGCCATAGCAAGTTTGCTGAGACTGGTACTTCTGGCAAACAGCAGAAGTAGGGACTGAACAGGATGACAATCGGAAACAGGTCAAGTTATTAATTTATTATAGAAAAGTGAGAGAATTATGGTAGTAGATTTTGCAAGGGAGACGGCTCTAAAAATTATATACGAAGTAAATGAAAAAGGTGCCTACTCCAATATAACGTTGAATAAATATCTGGAAAGTGCTGAAATTAGGAGTATTGACAGGAGTTTTATTACTGAACTTGTCTATGGAACACTGAAGTGGAAATTGTCCATTGACTGGATTATTGAACAATTTTCTAGCGTGAAGCTTAAAAAGATTTCTCCATGGATACTGAATATATTAAGGCTTGGAGTTTATCAGCTGATGTATACCGATAAAATACCGGAATCTGCTGCATGCAATGAAAGTGTAACCCTGTCCAAAAGATTTGGACATGCAGCTTCCAGCAGATATGTAAACGGTGTGCTCAGAAATATTGCACGGAACAAAAAAAGTATTAACTATCCCGATCCGGAGAAAGACAAGATAAAATATCTGGCAGTCAGGTACTCTCATCCCGAATGGCTGGTTGATGAGTGGCTGAATTTGTTTGGTGCCGAGTTTACAGAGAGTCTTTTAGTCAGTAATAACAGTGTTCCCGATTTGACAGTCCGTGTGAACACTTTGAAGGTTTCGAAGGAACAACTGCTTGAAGGCCTGAAAAATGAAGGCATGGAATGCCAAAACGGAAAATATGCAGATGAGGCTGTCATAATAAACAACCCTTCGGCATTGACCAGACTGGAGACCTTTAGTAACGGATGGTTCCAGGTTCAGGATGAAAGCTCCATGCTTGTAGGAAAAATTCTTGATCCGAAACCCGGTGAATTGGTAATGGATGTGTGTAGTGCTCCCGGAGGAAAGTCTACACACATTGCCGAGCTTATGCAAAATAAAGGTGTGATTGTTTCAAGGGATATTCATGAGCACAAAATTAAGATGATTAGTGATGCTGCAAGACGGCTGGGAATAGAAATAATCAAGGCGGATATTTTTGATGCATCCGAGCTGGACAGTACTTATGTTGAAAAAGCAGACAGAGTATTGGTTGATGCACCCTGTACCGGTTTGGGAATTATCAGACGAAAACCTGATATAAAATGGGCTAGAAATCTGGGGGATACAAAGGAAATCGTGAAGCTGCAGGAAAAGATACTGGATGTCTCCAGTCAATATGTAAAACCAGGGGGGGCGTTAGTATACAGCACATGTACTATCGTTCCGGAAGAGAATGAACATATGGTGAAAAGCTTTCTCAAGAAAAATGATAAATTTGCTCTTGCTGATATAGCCGATCTGCTTCCTGACAAATTGAGAAAACCGGATTCCAATAAGGGTTTTGTCCAACTGTATCCTAATGTGGACGGTATTGACGGATTTTTTATTGCAAAGCTCGTAAGGGTGAAATAGTAATAAACGAATAAAAGGAGATGAAATATGGAAGGGAGAATAAACCTTCTTGACTGTTCAATTGAAGAACTTGAAAGGTTACTGACAGAAATGGGTCAACAGAGATTCAGGGCAAAACAGATTTTTCAGTGGTTACATAAGGGTGTAACAGAAATTGACAGTATGTCAAACCTTTCAAAGGAATTAAGAGAAGCGTTAAAGGAAAAAGCGTATATTAGCATGTTGAAAGTGCATCAAAAGCTTGTATCGGAAATAGATGGCACGATAAAATATCTTTTCGAGCTTGACGACAGAAATGTTATCGAAAGTGTACTGATGGAGTATAAACACGGTTATACTGCCTGTATATCTTCACAAATAGGATGCCGTATGGGTTGCAGGTTTTGCGCGTCGACAGGTATAGGTTTTGACAGGCACCTGACTGCAGGAGAACTTTTGGGGCAGATTTTGACCATACAGACTGATACCGGAAAAAGGATCGGCAATATAGTTATGATGGGTATTGGCGAACCTCTGGATAATTATGAAAATGTCCTTAAATTTTTGAGGCTGGTAAACCATCAGGAAGGAATAAATATTGGATTCAGACACATTTCGATTTCAACATGCGGTCTTGTTCCGGAAATACTGAAGCTATCAAAGGAAAATATTCCTATTACCCTGTCTATTTCTCTTCACGCGCCAAACGACGAGATACGGGAAAATATTATGCCTATAAATAAAAAGTACTCTATTGACAAAATAATTGAAGCATGTAAGATATATACAGAGGCGACAAAGAGGAGAATAACCTTTGAATACGCATTGATTCAGGGTATTAATGATTCCAGGGATAACGCCTGTGAACTGGCAAAAAGGATAAAAGGCATATTATGCCATGTCAATCTTATTCCAGTGAACACGGTCACAGGGATTGATATGAGAAAGAGTAACAGGAAGCAGATAGAACAGTTCAGGTCTGTTTTGGAGAATAATGGCATAGAAGCAACTGTAAGACGCGAACTAGGAAGTGATATTAATGCAGCATGCGGGCAGCTCAGAAGAAGCCGTACAAACAGTTAATAAATAAAATTTAGTATATACAGGGTTTTGCTATAAGCAGAGGGTATGTGGCTTGGCAAAATTTCTTTATTATTAAAGGAGATTGACATACTTTGTTGAGTATAAAAACTATATTCTCTTTAAATAGATTTTGTATATAATTAGTATTGAGTGGTTAGTATTTCTTTTGTATTTATCATCTGATATTCAGGAGTGATATTTTTGCGATTTGGGGTTAAAAGTGACAAGGGAATGGTAAGAGAGATAAATGAAGATAGCTACAACATTATTGCAGGCTACTCCGAGATACCTGTTGCCTTTATTATTGCCGATGGCATGGGGGGACATAATTCCGGCGAAATAGCAAGTAAAATGGCTGTAGAATATATCAGTAACAGTGTCATGAATATCTCTAAAGATTTTGAGAATTCCGATATTGCCGAAACAATTAAAGGATTTATGGAGAAGGCAAATGCAGATGTATATAAAGCTTCACAGGAGCATGAAGATAATTTTGGAATGGGTACAACCCTCATTACAGCACTTGTATATCAGAAGAAGATGTATATTGGTCATGTAGGTGACAGCAGGGTATACCTGATCAGAGAAAACAGAATAGAGCGTTTAACTACAGACCACTCTTTTATAGAAGAATTAATCAAAAGCGGAACATTAACAAGAGAAGAAGCGGAAAATCACCCCAAAAAAAATATTATTACAAGAGCGCTTGGATGTTCTGAAGATATACAGGTAGATACTTATATAGCCGACATAATGAGTGATGATACTTTTATTTTGTGTACAGACGGACTTTCAAACATGTTGGATGATGACGAAATAATGGAAATAGTAAAAGCTAACGATGAACCTGCTGCAGTATGTGAGAAACTGGTGGATGCAGCTAATAAAAATGGCGGTGAAGATAATATTACTGTTATTTTGATTAAGAACGATTAATGGAAATAGGCAAAGGAAACCGGAACTGTTTCACTTTACTTCCAGCCTATATCCTATAGCCGAACCGGAGGTTAATTATTATGGAAGGTCAAATTCTGGGAAATAGATATGAATTGATGGAGAAGATCGGTGGCGGCGGAATGGCTTTAGTTTATAAAGCTAAATGCCAGCTGCTTAACAGATATGTTGCAGTGAAAATCCTTAGGCCTGAATTTACAAATGATGAAGAATTTGTAAAAAGGTTTCGTATAGAAGCTCAGTCAGCAGCGAGTTTATCACATCCCAACATAGTTTCTATTTATGATGTAGGACATGATGGAGATGTTCACTATATCATAATGGAATATATTGACGGTATTACTCTTAAGGAGTATATACAGCAGAAGGGTGTACTAGGCTGGAAAGAAGCAGTCAATATATCCATACAGATTTGCTCGGCAATAGAGACAGCGCATAGAAATCATATAGTGCACAGGGACATAAAGCCACATAATATCCTACTTACAAGGGAAGGTATTGCAAAAGTAACTGACTTCGGTATAGCAAGGGCTGTTTCATCTTCTACAATTACAATGGTAGGGAGCACGATCGGTTCAGTTCACTATTTTTCACCTGAGCAGGCAAGAGGCGGTTTTATTGATGAAAAGTCTGATCTTTACTCAATGGGAATAGCTTTGTATGAAATGGTAACAGGAAGAGTTCCTTTTGACGGGGAAACTCCTGTTGCAATTGCATTGAAGCATATACAGGACGAGGCAGTTCAGCCCGTAGGTATTGATGCAGGCATACCTATTGGTGTCAATGAAATTATTATGAAGGCAATTAAGAAAGACCAAAATAAACGTTACCAGAGTGCTTCAGAGTTTTTAGGCGATCTGTATAAGGTTCTGAAAGAGCCTTTAGGAGGGTTTGTTGTAGAGAATAGTATTGAAAGCTCCCCTACAAGGCGCGTTCAAGCCATTAGCGAGGAAAATCTTATTAAGAAGGAAGAATATCTGATCAAAGATAGGGTAGAGGAAACTGCAAAAAAAGGGAAAAAAGACGATAAACTGACCTATTGGCTTGCGGGGATTACTTCTGTCATTATTATGGTAATTTTTATCGTTATCGGCTATAAGATAGTTATGCCTGTAGTTACCGGTGATAGTGAGAAGAATAATTTTAAAATGGAATATTATGTAGGACAAAACATTGAAACTGTCGAATCAAAGTTAATTGAGGCAGGTATAAAGGATATTATTATAAAGGAAGAAGCCAGTGAAAGTATAGAAAAAGGGTTAATCATCTCCCAAAGTCCGGATAAGGATACACCATTGAAGGTAGATGGCTTTCACAAGATCGAATTTGTTGTAAGTAAAGGTCCTGATCTTATAAAACTATCGGATTTCAAGGGGAAGGATCCGAGGGATGTTGAAACCGATCTGCAAACTATGGGGCTTGAATACACAGAAGTTCTGGAAAACAGTGATACAATAGCTGAAGGCAGAGTAACAAGGTCAAACCCCGGTCCGGATGGTGAAGTCAGAAAGGGCGATACAGTAACGGTATATGTCAGTAAAGGCCCCGAAGAAAAACTAACTAAGGTCCCTAATCTGATTGGGAGGACACAGAAAGAAGCGATAAGACTTCTTCTGGGTGCAAAGCTTGCCATAGGGGATACTTTTCCTGAGGAGGGAAGTAATTTTGAAGCGAAAATAGTCAAGCAGAACCCTACTGCCGACTCGACAGCAAAGGAAGGGGATGCCGTAGATATCTATTTTGAAACCGATACCGGCTCACAAGATACACAGCAGGTATTCTCCATAAGCTTGCCAAATCCTGATGAATACAAAGACAGGGTGAGAGTGTTGATTGAGATTACTCCTTCTGACACTGGTACGCCAAAGGTTATATTCAATCAGGAAAAAAACAAGAGTGAGTTTCCCTTTGATTTGCAAATACCCATTCCTGCGGGAGGGTCTACCAAGGTAGTGTTACACCTGGATGACAAGCCTCCTTCAGAGTTTACTATGCGTTAATCTACCGGAGGTATTATTTTGCCAACAGGTACTATTATAAAAGGAATTGGCGGTTTTTATTATGTTAAGACCGATGAAGGAATATATGAATGTAAAGCAAGGGGAATATTCAGAAAAGAAAATCTGACACCTCTTCCTGGGGATAAAGTTTCTATAGTAATTGATAAAACCGGCAGCAAAGGCAGTATAGATGAAATACTCCCCAGAGAAACCGAGCTGGTGAGACCTGCAGTTTCAAATGTTAACCAGATGATAGTCGTTGTAGCAGCAAAATCTCCGGCTCCTGACCTTGTTTTACTGGATAAGCTCCTTATTACCGCAGAATTGAAGGGCATATCGACAGTTATATGCCTTAATAAGATTGATCTGGATGAAAGCAAGGAATATTTGGAATTTATGGAGTCCTATAAAAAAGCCGGGTACGAGGTAATAAAATCAAGTTCAAAAGCAAATGAAGGATATGAGGAGCTTTTAAAAATCCTCAAAGGTAAAATCACTGTCTTTGCAGGACAGTCAGGTGTGGGAAAATCTACAATTCTTAACAGGCTTATGAAGAGTAGTATCATGCAGACTGGAGATGTCAGCCAGAAAATTGAAAGAGGAAAACATACTACACGTCACGCAGAGCTGGTTGAATTAAGTTCAGGAGGTTATATAGTAGATACTCCTGGATTCAGTTCTTTTGAACTGACTGAGATTGAGCATATAGACCTTGAGCTTTACTACCCTGAGTTTTCTCAGTTTATAAACAGATGCAGATTTACAGGCTGCAGTCACATAAGTGAGCCGGATTGCCTGGTGAAACAGGCAGTTGATGACAATATCATAGATAGGGGAAGATATGAGCGCTACATAACGCTTTATAATCTGCTAAAAGAAAATAGGTTATATAGAGGAAAAGGAAATAAACAACAAGGGAAGTGTCGAAAATGATAAAAATCGCACCATCAATCCTGGCGGCAGATTTTTCTAAGCTAGGGGAAGAAATAAAGAAAGTGGAAGCTGCCGGGGCAGATATGATACATATAGATGTTATGGATGGACATTTTGTACCAAATATCACTATAGGGCCGCCGGTAGTAAAGTCACTGCGCAACATAACAAAATTGCCTTTTGATGTGCATCTTATGATAGAAAAGCCTGACGAATATATAGACAGCTTTGCTGATGCAGGTGCGGATATAATAACTGTCCATGCGGAAGCCAGCCGTCATTTAAACCGCTCTGTACAACGGATAAAACAAAGGGGAATGAAGGCATGTGTTGCATTGAATCCTGGGACTCCGCTTACAGCTCTGGATTGGATTATAAGCGAGCTGGATATGGTTTTGATTATGACTGTAAATCCAGGGTTTGGCGGGCAAACATATATCAATGGAATGACTGATAAGGTAAAAGAATTAAAGATGCTTAAAACAAGAAAAGGTTTGAAAATAGATATTCAGGTAGATGGCGGAATAGACCTGGCCAATATATATAAAGTTACTGAAGCAGGTGCAAATATTATAGTGGCGGGCTCTACAGTTTATAATGCTGCCGATACTTATGAAATTATTAGGGAACTTAAGGAAATAGCATTTAGAAAGTCTTTATAGGGGTGTCATTATGTCACGGATATTAGTGGCTGACGATTCATATTTTGCTATAAAAAATTTAAAACAGATACTGACAAAAGCAGGACATGAAATAGTAGCTGAAGTTACAGATGGTGAACAGGCTTGCAGAGAATACCGTAAGCACAAGCCTGATTTGGTCACTATTGATATTACTATGCCTGTAATGGGTGGTCTTAAGGCTATCAGAGATATTATAAGGGAATTTCCTGATGCAAAAATTGTAGTAATCAGTGCCAGTACAGTAGGGCAGGTTGTATTTGAGGCATTGCAAAACGGTGCAAGACACTACATTTTTAAGCCTTTCTATCCAGATGAGATTATAAATGTAATTGATAAGGTACTGAAGGAAGAACATGTGTAATAAAATAGGAAAAAAGATGACAGCAGTTATAGTATGCAACGGGTGTATCAGGGATTACTCATATTATGAAAAGTACTTTTCTGAAGCAGAATTTGTTATCGGGGTTGACGGAGGAGCTATGCACTTGCGTAAATTCGGTATACAGCCTGATCTTATGCTGGGGGATTTTGATTCCATAAATGAAGAAGATATGGGATTTTTCAGGGGGATCGGAACTGAGATAATGACATTTCCGGCAGAAAAGGACATGACTGATACAGAACTAGCCCTAAATGTAGCTGTTGACAGGGGCTACAAAAAAATACTCATTATCGGCGGATTAGGTACGAGGGCAGATCACTCATTATCCAATATTTTCTTGCTGAAGCATTTGCATGAAAAGAACATTAAAGGTGTTATAGTGGATGAGCATAACGAAATAGTGCTGATAGACGGCAAAATAGAATTAAGAAGAGAGAAAAACGTTAAGGTTACCTTGATTCCATTATCAGAAAAAGTTGAAGGTGTCACTACAAAAGGCTTGTACTACCCCTTAGATGAAGCAACTATTGAAATGGGTTCCACCTGGGGAGTAAGTAATGAATTTGCAGATGATATTGCAGAAGTAACAATTAAAAAAGGTCTGATGCTGATCATAAAAGCAAGAGATTAAATCTCCTGCTTTTTTGCTTTGAAGGGAAGATATTATCTGTAATTGTCAGGGCCTATAAAAACATACTAAAGGAATGGCTGTTAGCAGCCATTCCTTTTTTGATGTAAGAAACTATCAGATAAATATAAAAAGTTAATTAAGTTCTGTCATAAATTTGGACAAAGTTAAATATTTATATAAATAAGACAAAGGGGGAATTATTTTGAATACAAAGGAAAAAAATTTTAAAAATCAATCATCTGTAGAAAAGGATATTTTGCCCTTCCTTTCATATAATATCCGAAGTATTCTAACACAAATAAACCAGAATAAGACAGACTGCTTTGAAGAAATCCGTTTACGGGCGGAGAAGCCTTTGATGATACAAGGATCAAATATCGATTGGTTTGTAGACAAGGATGGGAAACTGACTGAAAAAGCAGATAACCCTTATATTGTTGGACAAGAAGATATTGTTAAAACTCTGGAACTTATGAGTGAGAATTCTATTTACGCGTATCAGGAGGAAATAAGAAGTGGTTTTATAACGTTAAAGGGCGGACATAGAGTGGGTATTTGTGGCAAAGCTGTTATTGAAGGGAATTATGTAAAGAATATTAAAGACATATCAGGTATGAATATAAGGCTTTCAAAAGAAATTTCAGGATGTTCTTCCGGAATAATCAGATTCATATTGGATAGTAACAAAAGTGTATATAACACGTTGATTGTTTCACCTCCCCAGTGCGGAAAGACAACCATATTAAGGGATATTGCCAGGACTATCAGTGATGGGACGCTTAGTTTCAAGGGTCTGAAAGTAGGGATTGTGGACGAACGATCTGAAATTGCCGCCTGTTATAGGGGAATACCTCAAAACAATGTAGGAGTGAGGACGGATGTGCTTGACGGCTGTCCTAAAACTGTGGGTATGTCCATGATGCTGCGGTCAATGTCTCCTCAGGTAATGATAACAGATGAAATAGGCAATCAGGGTGATAAGGAAGCTGTAATGAAAGTAATAAATGCAGGTATTAAAATAATTACCACAGCCCATGGATACAACATATCTGAATTGAAGACCCGCCAGGAAGTGCTGAGTCTTATTGAAGAAGGGATATTTGAGAGATATATTGTACTTAGCCGTGCAAAAGGGCCGGGAACTCTTGAGGAGATTATTGAGGGGAACTCAATGAAAATGATTTATGGGAGAGATACATTATGATACTTAAGGTTATAGGCAGTCTGATCATAATACTGGCTTCATCTTTCCTAGGATATTCATTTTCAAGAGACTGTTCAAAAAGGCCGCAGGAATTAAGAGCTTTACAGACAATGCTTAAAATGTTTGAAAATGAGATAATTTTTTTATCCAATATACTTTCTGATGCCTTTGAAAAGATCAGTAGAAGCAATAAATCTCAAGCAGCAGATTTTTTCAGAAATACAGTTGAAATTCTGAAAAATGAAAAAAGCTTGAATGCATCAGATGCTTGGGAAAAGGCTGTAAAAAATTCCATAGGGAAAACTTCGCTAAACAGGGAGGATGAAGAAATCCTTGTCTCCTTCGGCAGAATGCTTGGTAGTTCAGATGTGGAGGGGCAGATAAAAAATATCGAGATGACCGTAAACCAATTAAAGCTACAGGAATATAAGGCAGAGGAAGCAAAAAAGAAATATGAGACCCTGTATAAAACCCTTGGTGTGCTTGGGGGTCTGACAATTGTAATAGTTTTAGTTTAGATGACGGAAAGTAAAATTCTATAATTATGGGTATAAAACCAGGGTCTATAGAAATAAAGATTAGTATTGATAAAAGTGAGGGGACAGATGAGGTTATGGGGATAGATTTGATTTTCAGAATAGCGGCAATAGGCATATTGGTTGCCATATTGAATCAAGTGCTGATCAGATCAGGCAGGGAGGAAATTGCAATGATGACTACTATAACCGGGCTGCTTGTTGTTCTTGCTATGGTTGCAAAAGAGATTGTAGGACTGTTCAATACTGTCAGAACACTCTTTCAATTTTAAGAACGGGGGATAAAAGTGGAAATACTACAGATTGTTGGGTTAGGTATAGTTGCTTCTGTACTGATAGTAGTATTGAAGGCACAAAAACCGGAAATGGCAGTCCAGGTCAGCATAATAACAGGCGTAATTGTTTTTGTTCTTATTGCCGGAAAAATCTCTGCTGTTATAGGACTCCTGGACAGTTATACCAGAAAAGCACATATCGATTTTGAATACTTTACTACATTGCTGAAAATTATTGGAATAGCATATATCGCGGAGTTCGGAGCTGAAGTATGCAAGGATGCGGGAGAGAGCTCAATAGCATCTAAAATAGAACTGGCAGCAAAAGTCATCATTATTGTAATTGCTGTACCAATAATAACTTCACTGCTGGATCTTATCATAAAAATAATGCCATAAGATAAGGGTGGGTAAAATGGTTAATAGATACAAAAGACGATTCAGGTTACTTGTTTTTGTGGTTATGTTACTAACCACATTCATATTAATGGTATCTTTGACATATGCTGAAGAACAATCTGAAGCAGAAAAGTCTCAGGTTAACGATTCTGGCATAACTGGTGAAATTCTTGACCAGCAGGTGGAAAGCAGTAATATTGAAAAGATTCAAGGAGAGATGAACAAACACTCAAATGAGGGAGTAAGAGAGATAATACCTGATTATGATCCGCAGAGAATTGTGAGTGATGCACTAAAAGGGAAGTTTGAGTTCAGTTTTTCCGGCTTTTTCAATGCCATAATGAAATATGTCTTTAAAGAACTATACTTTAATGTGGATGTATTGATCAAACTTATTATTTTGGTAATCTTCTGTGCTATCCTACGGAATCTGCAAACATCATTCCTCAGTGAAAGTGTCGGGGAACTTGCTTTTTATGCCTGCTATATAGTACTTGTATCGGTAATGATTATCAGCCTTGATACAGCTTTGGATCTAGGCAGGGATATAATTGACAAAATGGTAAGTTTCATGCACGCCTCAATACCCGTACTGATAACCCTCCTGGTTTCAGGCGGAAATTTTACTTCAGCGGGTATTTTCCAGCCGATATTGATTGTGATTGTTGAGATATCGGCAACGGTAATCCGTAATGTTTTTCTTCCATTGATTTTTCTTTCAGTAATATTATCTGTAGTTGACAATATTTCGGACAAGATTCAGGTATCCAGGCTGGCACAATTTTTGAAACAAGTCAGTGGATGGGCTCTTGGACTGATACTTACAGTATTCATAGGAGTGATATCGATACAGGGTTCGCTGGGGGCAGTAGTAGATGGGGTTACAAGCAAGACAGCAAAATTTGCAATCGGAGCATTGATTCCTGTAGCCGGAAAATACCTGGCAGATGCAGCAGATGCGGTTGTTGGTTGTACTTTATTAATAAAAAATGCTGCGGGTATTGCGACTATGATAGGCATAATAGCCATTTGCATCGTACCGCTCCTAAAAATTTTTGTATTACTGCTCTTATACAGAATTACTTGTATTCTTATAGAACCCATTGCAGAAAAGCGGATTACCAATTGTATAAATGAAATGGCCGGCTCACTGACCTTTATTTTCGGTCTGGTTGCAGCAGTATCTTTCATGTTTCTTATTTCCATAACTGTAATAATAAGCGCAAGCAACATAAGTACAATGATCAGATAAGGGGGAGGCAAATGGTTGATTTTATACGCTCATGGGTTTTTAATGTGGTGACGTTAGTTATTTTCATTGTACTTATTGAAATTCTCACACCTTCAGGGAAAACCAAAAAGTTTATTAGCCTGGTTTCAGGCTTCATACTTTTAGTAGCAATACTAAACCCGCTTCTGGGAATATTCGATAAGGGGGTGGATCTAAAAGATATCAGAATATCTGACAGTAATTTTATTGACAAACAGGAAATAGAAACAAGCAGCAAAATCTTAAATGAGAGTCAGACAAAACAAATTATCAAAGCCTACAGAAAAAAACTTATCGGGCAGTTGGAAGACTGTACTGCAGATATCAAAGGCGTTTCAGGCGTCAAGGCGGATGTATTAATAAACGAGGATATAAATTCGAAAAGCTTCGGAGAAATAAAAAGAGCATATTTTGTTCTCGTTCCTGGTGAAAAAAATGAAGCTATAAAGCCGGTGGCAAAAGTAGGGAGAATTCAGATAAAAATGGGGGAGGAGGCGGAAAAAACTAGTGTACCGGTTGACGGAGAAACTAAAAAACAGATAGAAAGCAGAGTAAATAAGATATTTGGACTGGAAAAGGAGAATGTTGTAATTACTGTGCAGGAAAACAGATGAGACGGCAAATTTAAAGACACACTGGATAATTGTCGTATTAGGGAGGCCATGATGGGATTTTTTGAAAGAGTTATTGAAAAAGTAAAGGATTTTATGGGTGGGAAGATTAAGAAAAGAGTAGTGGAGAATTCTGTTATAGTGATAATAATTGGCATAATTATTGTGATTGCGGGAAGTACTTTGTTCGACGGAAAAAAAGATGAGGAACCCAAACCCATTAAAAATGAAGATTCTTCAGCGCAGGAAGTAAGTAAGATTATTGATGCAAGTGACAGTACGGAAATAGAAAAAAGGGTTGAAAAGGTATTATCACAGATAAACGGAGCAGGAAAGGTAACTGTACTGGTTACATATGCATCTGGTAAAGAGCTGGTTCCAGCTACTGATGTAAAGAAAACTGGGAATGACACAGCAGAGAAGGACAATGGAGGAGGAACCAGAAATATTAATCAGAGCGATTTTGAAAGCAGACTGGCTTATGAAGAAGAACAGGGCGGCAGCAAAAAGCCAATAATTATCAAGGAAATATTACCTGAGGTCAAGGGAGTGGTTGTTGTAGCGGATGGTGCTTCAGATCCCCGAGTGAAAGATGACTTGAGTAAAGCTGTAAGGGTACTAATGGATGTACCTTCCCATAAAATACAGGTGTTTGAAAGGACAAAGTGAAGCTTGTCATATAAGCCTTGGATATAAACAGTCATAAAGCGACAGTAAAATAATATTCTTAATTATTTAAAAGTGCGACATCTATAGATGGACACGTGAATATATATTAAATGAAACAAAACTAGGGGGGTTAGATATGGTAGTGTTTAAGAGAAAACAAATTGTGATTTTATCACTCGTACTTATGATAGTTGTTGCCGGTTATCTGAATTATTCCTACAAGCAAAGCAGTATTTCTACTTCCGATAAGGATGACGGAAAAGTCGGAGAAGCAATTTATGTAGATAATGACAAAGGTGTATTGGAAGAAAAGAAAGATGATAAGAATGACGGTAAGTCTTCAAATGTAGCTAAAGCATCCAAATATGCAGAGGACTTTTTTGCACAGGCAAAACTGGACAGGGAAATGACAAGAAGTAAGGATACAGATGCTCTGAAGGAAATTACAGAAGATCAGAATGCCAGTAAGGAATCAAAGAACAAAGCCCATGACCAAATGATAAAGATATTGGCAAATTCCGAAAAAGAAATGAAGATTGAACAAATAATTAAAGGCAAAGGCTTCAATGATTCTATAGTTCTTTTTGGAGATGACAACAGCATAGATATCTACGTAAAAGCGCCAAGTCTTTCAGCAGCTCAAATAGCATCCATTGCAGACGGTGCGTCAAGGCAGGCAAAAATACCTATGCATAAAATTGTAGTAAAAAATATATTTTAAAACAAAGTAAATCCTTATTGCTTGCTGTTTACTATTAATGATATAATTTTAACTTACAGAGAAATCATTGCATGACTTTAACTGGCAATTCACCTGTTGGGAGGGGATTATTTTTGGAAGAGATTACTCAAGCTGTTATGAATGAAATGGGAGCGATTAAGATATCGGAAGAAGTAGTTGCGATAATCGCTGGAATTGCTGCGACAGAGGTCCCGGGTGTAGCTGGTATGAGCGGAGGTATTGCCGGAGGTATTGCTGAGATGCTCGGTAGGAAAAACCTCTCAAAAGGGGTTAAAGTTGAAGTTGGTGAAAAAGAAGCAGCGATAGATTTATATATAATTGCCGAATACGGATGTAGAATCCCGGACGTTGCGTGGGATATCCAGGAAAAGGTGAAAAAATCGGTTCAGTCCATGACTGGACTTGATGTCGTAGAAGTAAACATACACATACAGGGTGTCAATATTGAAAAGGACCACAAGAAGGAGATTACCGAAGAGAATGTCAGAGTTAAGTAGGTATTGTTGACTTATCATATGACAGGCAATGGTATAAATGCCATAAATGAGTCAAAAATATTTTATATTAAAAGAAGTATAGTTTATTTGATATTCTCAATAACCCATTTAGGGAAAAACCAGTAGGAGTCAATTAATTACTATGGTTTTTCAGTATTAGGGTTTATTTTTTTAGAAATTTAGAATATAATGAAAATATATGATTAATAATGGTAAGTGGACTTGTTTTACTTCAGCAGTATGAATTGTTTAATATCAAACAAAGGATAAATATTAAGTGACTAAAGAGGTGGTATTGAGTATGAATATATTATTCAGAGTACTGCTGGCGATATATGGCATATGCTTGGCAATCATTGCAGCAGTTACTGCGGTAATTGCGGTTAAACCCCAAATATTCGATAATATTTTTAGCTATATTGAACTAAATGTTTTGGGAAGCAGCAACCGAAGAATTATAATGTTTTTATTAGCCCTCATTTTCTTTGTTGTTATTATTATGTTTCTGTTCTCTGGTTTCAAGAGTAACAAGGATAAAAAATCAGTTAGTAAGTATACTAATATTGGTGAGATAAAAATATCTCTTAACTCCATAGAAAGCATTGCCCTTGCTGCATCCAGAAAACTGAACGGTATAAAGGAAACGAAGGCCAGTGTCATCAGATATGACGATAGTGTATCAATAAGTATTAAAGCTGTGATACTTGGTGATATCAATATTCCTTCGCTTTCAGAAGATATTCAGGTGAAAGTAAAGAATTCGGTTGAAGATACGACAGGGATAAAAGTGAATGATGTAAGGGTAACCGTTGAGAATATATTTACTGGATTTAAGACATCCAGAGTAGAATGAATCGGGGGTAAAGGCAATGAATAAAGAAAAGTTGCTTCAATTTTACAGTTCTCACCGGGGTGGAGTAAATGGCGGTATCATTGGATTGATTATAGCTTGCGCCATATTGATTATCGGCTTTTTTAATACACTATTTATTGCAATATGTGTTGGAATAGGTTATTATATTGGGAAAAGGCTGTCAGAGGACAAGGATTATTTAAAAAACCTTTTGGACAGGGTTCTTCCTCCGGGAACGTACCGTTAGTGTACAGTTGTGATATTTATAGATAGCAGTTACATGCAGCAAAATATTTTTATTGATGCAGAAATACATATATTTTATGTTTTCAGTTGAATGTATATTAATTAGTAATAACTGTACATAGTACACTCTCAACTGTTAACTTATTAATGGGAGGTAATCATTTAATGGGACGAAGAGCATCCAGAGAAATTGCCATGAAGCTCTTATACCAGATGGAGATACAGAGAGAAGATAGGGAAGACCAGATACAGGCGGTTTTTGAGGAAAACGCTCTTGCAGAAAATGACAGGAAGTATGTTTCTGAAGTCATAAAAGGTGTTTCTGATAATCTATCTTTTATTGACGACATTATCGAAAAGTATTCCAAGGGCTGGAAAATAAGCAGGCTTTCAAAGGTAGACCTCTCAATTCTCAGATTGAGTATATTCGAGATAAGTTTCAGAAATGACATTCCATTTAACGTTTCAGTAAATGAAGCTGTAGAACTTGCAAAGAGGTATAGCAGTGAGGACGCCGGAGCTTTTGTAAACGGTATACTGGGGAAGGTTACCAAACAAAAAGAACTGCCGGTAGAATCCAAAGGAGAAGCATAAGCCTGAAAAGCAGTAAGTATTGGAAATTTGATATCTGAGTAAAAACCGGTAAATTAAATTCTTGCCGGTTTTTTTGCAATGTATGGATTACTTTATGGAGGAACAATGAATTATATCCTTTCTGTTTCGGAAGTTAACAAGTACATAAAAGAGTTGATTTCAAGGGACCTTGTTTTGTCAAATCTATGGATAAAAGGTGAAATATCGAACTATAAGCTTCATTATTCCGGACACATGTATTTTACCATTAAAGACCAGACAAGTATACTAAAGTGTGTTATGTTTAAAACATATGCATCTGCTTTGAAGTTTCAACCTGAAAACGGAATGAAGGTTATTATCAAAGGGAGTGTTTCGGTCTTTGAGCGGGATGGGCAGTATCAGCTTTATGCAGAGGGAATGCAGCCCGATGGTATAGGTGCTCTCCATATGGCGTTTGAACAATTGAAAAGGAAGCTTCAGGCTGAAGGTTTGTTTGATGCCATACATAAGAAAAAGCTACCGTTTCTGCCAAGACGGGTTGGAGTCGTTACATCGTCAACCGGTGCGGTTATCAGGGACATAATCAATGTAACAGGAAGAAGATTCAGAAATACGGAAATAAAATTGTTTCCTGTAGCTGTACAGGGAGAAGCGGCACCCGGGCAGATAGCCAATGCCTTAAGAAAGCTGAATGAAGCGAAATATGTAGATGTCATAATCATTGCCCGTGGGGGCGGGTCCCTGGAGGAACTTTGGGCTTTCAATGAAGAGATTGTTGCGAGAAGTATTTTTGAGTCTCAAATCCCTGTAATTTCTGCTGTGGGACATGAAACAGACTATACAATAGCAGACTTTGTTGCCGATATGCGTGCTCCGACGCCTTCGGCAGCTGCAGAAATAGTACTTCCAGAAAAAAAGGCTCTGAAGGAAAGGGTAAGTACCCTGGAATCGAGACTTAAGAATTCGATCGTTAATAATTTACGGAAAAACAAAGCGAAATATGAAAGACTAAGTGGTAGTATCGCTTTCAAACAGCCTTATGACAGAGTTTATCAGGAAAGAATGAGGTTGGATGTTCTCAATAAATACATGAACAGGGCGATACAGCAGGAATTGGATAAAATCAGAGCGGGGTTAGGCAATCTGGTAGCAAAGCTGGATGCACTGAGCCCCTTAAGTATTCTGGCAAGAGGTTATAGTGTAGTAAAATCAGCTAAAAATGATAAAATAATCAATGATATCAATGAAGTTAAGGTGCATGATGAACTTGCTATAGATATGAACAATGGGACTATTGAGTGTGTAGTGAAAGAGGTGAAGGCCTCAAAGAAAGATCAGAACTGAAATTTGGCTTGGGTGGAGAAAAATACAGGAGGTGCTAATACGATGAATAAAAACAAGAGTTTTGAAGACGCGATAAATGAACTTGAGGAAGTTGTTGAAAAGCTTGAAAAAGGAGAACTTCCTTTAGATGAATCAATAGAGGTTTTCCAGAAAGGAATAGAACTGTCCAAATATTGCAGTAAAAGGCTTGATGAAGTAGAAAAAAAGATAACCCTGCTGGTGGAGGATGAAAACGGCAACATTAAAGAAGAAGCATTTAGTATTCCGGAGGTATAGTATAGGATGGACTTTAAGCAAAAATACGGTGAATGGCTAAAAGTGATAGATGATGAACTGAATAGAATAATGGAAGTTGCTTGTAATAAAGAAATCTGCTATGAAAAGACTATATATGAAGCAATGAAGTACAGCCTTTTGGCAGGAGGAAAGAGACTGAGACCTGTACTTGCACTGGCAGTATGTGAACTGCTTGATGGCAAAATGGAGAATGTACTACCCTTTGCATGTGCTGTAGAAATGATTCATACATATTCGCTCATACATGATGATCTGCCTGCTATGGACAATGATGAATACAGGAGAGGGAGGCTGACAAACCACAAAGTCTTTGGGGAAGCAGCGGCCATACTTGCTGGTGATGCTCTTTTGAATTATGCGTTTGAACTTATGACTGAAAGTCCTTCAAAAGATGAAAATATACTGTATGCAAAAATAAAAGCTATGAATATTATTGCAAAATCGTCGGGTTCATCAGGAATGATTGGCGGACAAGTAGTGGATTTGGAATCCGAGGGTAAAAGTATAGGCGCCGACACTCTTGAATATATGCACAGATGCAAAACCGGCGCATTAATCAAAGCTCCTGTAATAGCATCAGCAATACTGTGCAATGCAGACAAGAGTGAGATGGATTCACTTGAAAAATATGCAGAACATATTGGGTTAGCTTTTCAAATAAAAGACGATATACTTGATGTTGAAGGTGATTTCAACGCGATGGGAAAAGAAGCCGGCAGCGATATGCAAAACCAGAAGTCAACCTTTATTACTATATATGGCCTGGACGAATCCAAAAGAATGCTTCAGCGCATTACAGATGAGGCAATTGAGAGTATTTCGATATTTGGGGAGAAGGCAATTTATCTAAAACAGCTTGCCAAGTATCTTATAAGCAGAAATAATTAAGCTTAAAACAGACATTTATAAAGTAGTAGTAAGCATATCAATGCTATTCCATAATAAAATTAAATATATGACACTTAACGTATCAATTCGAAGGATAGTAATTCTTTTATGATTTCAGTATATATGTTATAATTAGCAGGATTATGTATAAATAATGCTTATAAAACAGGGTGGTGCAGTATTCTAGTCAGAACTGCTGATTCTGAAGACGGGCCTAAAAATCCGTTTAAGGGCACATCGATGAAGTTCCTTGTGTCGGCTTGTTACGCCCAGTGGTGGGCTGATGCTGGGAGTTAAGGTTTAGGGGCGATCTGCAATGGCATGCAGGCGTTGACCCCTC
>JAOAIJ010000012.1 GCA_026414765.1 Clostridia bacterium
ATTTAAAGAGGATAGCAAGCCTACTACCCTCTCGTTTTAACGTTATTTATTACTGTATGGTAAAAATTTCGAATATTTCTGTTAAAGGTAAAATTTACTGGCTAAAAGTTACATGAAAATGGCACTTTTTCAGTGGTTTCGAACCGTCCCTGTGCTTTGGTATTATTGAAACTAACGGAGAGATAGGAACTATATTTCCCGATGCATCAACACAACCTAAAAAGTAAAGGCGGTGTTAATTTTGCTATATAATAAAGTAAGAAAAGTTCTTTGTGAAAGGGAAAAACTTCATATAGAAAATGATTTTGCATTAGAAAAATGTTGGGAACAGTTAATTGAGATACTGAGTATCAGTGAAGAAGAAACAATAAATTGTCTAGAAGCATGTCACAAATATGAAATACTGTGGATTAGTGAGGTGTTTGAAGAAGTAGCGTATAATTTACAAAGTCAAAAGTATATTGATTGTTTGAAAAGGTTAGACAAAAAATACCCTGAACTAAATATCACTAGATCAGTAGAAGTTGCTCAAAGCTATATATTAGGATAATAAGGGGTGCTGAAAAAATAATTCTTAGGAAATAAGACGGTTTGCTTGCTTCCCTATCTTGAAAGCAAATGAAATAAACAGTTTTATGCCTTAGCTGGGGTATCTCACGCTAGGGCTATTTCTTTTAAATACAGAAAAACAATGTGTAAATCTATAAATAGTTAGGCAGCGCCATTCTACAGCCATAAGTGTCAGATTGCAGTTGAAAGTGTACAAATAGGGTTGAGCGAAAGACTAAAATCCAGTTGCTGATTGTTAAACAAATTGACCATTTTTTAAAGGAAACAAGGGGGAAGAACTGTCGTTTCACTCCCTCCAACTCCACTAATCACAACCACTAAAAGTCCCAATCAGAGAAAAAACTCCACTGGTTTTTTTACCTAGAATAAAGTCTACTCCAATACAGCCACGGCATAAAAAAAGTATTTAGCATACTTCTAAAACAATCCGGGGGATAAGCCCTCCAGCGAAGTTTTTTCTTCCGGAGCCCACCCCTTCCTTGCTGTGTCATCTGAACCCGTCACCAGTATTCAAGCTGAGTAGAAAGCAACATATTCCAGGACGGGCTTCAAATAGGCAGCTTAAGAAGGACTCTTCGGAGCAAGGTTTTATTGCCCTATATAAAACCGAGTGATGAGGCCAACGGATGCCGTGAGGATTTATGGGGGAGGGGATGCAAAGGGGAACAAGGGCTAGTTCCCCTTCGGAGAAGAATTTTATAAAAGATACTTTGAATTCATATAATACTCACCCCTTAATGAATAATTGTAAATTAATGTAAAATATGCTATATTATATCTGTTGCAGTCGACTAATTCTTAGGAAATAAGGGGGGATGTTTTTTGAAAACATTCAAAAGAATATCTTTTAGCATTGTTATTATAGCCATAATATTAACTACTTTAAGCTCTAGTGCATTTGGCTTTTCACTAAGCGACAGCGAGCTTACCGCTGAAGGGAAAGTTGCACTACTACATTTTAACCCTGCTCTTGGAGATGTAAATGCCAACCTGACCGCACTCGGTAATTTAGTGAACGAGGCATTCGGTAATGGTGCGAATATTGTTGTAACTCCGGAGTTATCAACAACGGGGTATTGTATTACAAGGCAGCAGGTCATTGATGGTTTGGGTTTCTCGTCCCCGTACCCTCAGCTAAATACTATACGAGATCTTGCAATTAAGTATAAAGGATATGTTGTTATAGCCTTTGCGGAGGTAACTCCTGAAAACGAGGTGTTCAATGTTGCTGCAGTATTTGGGCCGGAGGGTTTTATAAGAACGCAGCAGAAGCGTACTCTCCCGCTATGGCATAATAGTGGCGAAAATCCATTTGATGTAATACCGACACCTTACGGAGATTTGGGTGTTTTGGTCTGTGCAGATTCTTATTTGCCGGATTTTTCACGCATACTTACTTTAAAGGGTGCAGATATTATAGTGACTCCAGCCAACTGGTGGGGACTTTATGACCAGGAGCAAACATGGCAAATCAGGGCGAAAGAAAATGGTGTATGGTTTTTGGTGGCTAACCGGTGGGGATATGAAGTGGATAGCACATACGGCTATGTCTGTGATATGAAAGATGCTCCATCAGTAGCAATAAGCCCTTCAGGTGAGATACTCCAGCTGTATAGAGCTATGGATACTGCTGAGCCTAAGGACAAAATACTATATCAGACAACAAAGGTACCTAAATACAGGATTGGTACGAGCATAAATCTAAACTACTCAGTTATAAAACGTTCTCCAGGTTCATATGGAGCATTAGCCAATGATTATTACCGGCGTGATCACTCTTATCAACCCGTACCAGGGCTTCCCACCCCAGGGGCTATCAGGGTGGCAAGTCTTGCATACAAACCTTCTCCGTATTCCATAGAGAATATTGAGAAGATATACAGCTTATGGGAAAATCAGGAGTGCAGTGCTGATATAGTTGTTGCGCCAGGTCTGGGAATTACTCAAGAGCTGGTAAGATCAAAAAATACAAATTGGAGTGAATCACCAAATCTGATCGGTATACAGAATTTTGTTAATGAAAAAGGGATTTCTCTTTTTGTTACTACAGTAAATGAGCTTTCAGATAATGGAATCCATCAGTCCTTGCTTCTGGTCCAACCAGGGAAAAGACCTGAGTTGATTCAACAATTACATGATGGAATTTTGAAGAAAGGCAGTGGAAAACCCCCGTATACCATAGACCTGCTTGGAGCACGAATCGGGATACTGACAGGACATGATGCCTTGTTTCCGGAATCTGTGACAAGCCTGGCAAAATCAGGTACAGACCTGTTATTGATTTCATCAACAGCAGGCACGGAATTTGAGACAAATGATATACTAAGCATGAATTATTATTGGAATATCAAATATTTAAAGACCTTGTGGAAAGTCAGAACAAATGAAGGATTGCATTTAGCTGCATCAGATTGGACTGGAAACGGAATGATTATTAAAAACAGCGGTTTCTCCATTGAGGAATTGGCAGAGGTGAATAAAGTGAACCAGATTGCCACTCTTACACTAAATACAGCCAATGTACGCAGCAAATACCTAAATAATTATTTTATCTTTGATTTAGATACACTGATTTCCCCATGTAATATTCTTAATTGAAAATGAAATAAAAAGAGAAATCTGGTATTAAGTAAAGTAAATAAAAATAGTAAAAAGTAACTGATGCATGGCTGCGGCATCAGTTATCTTTTTGCGTGAAGCTACTTGTTGGTTCATAGCTACTTGTTAAAACATAGTAAAAAATTATTAAATATATGATGAAAATATTGTAAAAATGATATAATTTATGTGTGTAATACAAAAAATAGTAAAAATGGGAGGATTGTTATGAAAATACAAATCAAAAGAATACTGGCATTAGCAATTACTGCAGGAGTACTGTGGGGGTGTGCAGTTGGTATTCAGGCTACTTATGCAAAACCGCACCATACTGCAGAAAACGTAATTATGCTGATTCCTGATGGTTCCAGTATAGCTTCCACCACACTTGCAAGATTGTATCAGGATGGAAAGCCTCTGGCGATGGATGAAATAGCAGCGGGCTTATCAAAGACATACTGGTCGGATGGTCCAATTACTGATTCTGCACCGGGGGGGACTGCGCTGGCAACCGGACATAAAACATACAATGCTTATGTTGGGGTTCTCCCTAAAAAGGATGGAGAAAAACCGGTTGCATCTGTGCTGGAAGCAGCAAAGCTTGAAGGTAAAGCTACTGGTCTTGTTGTTACCTCAAATATACAACATGCAACTCCAGCTGATTTTTCTGCTCATTATCCGGATAGGGGCAGGTATGATATCTTAGGAGAACAGCAGGTATATAACAGATTGGATGTAGTGCTGGGCGCGGGTTCTCAATACCTGGAAAAGGATAAGAGAAGAGATAAGGAGGACTTAGTTCGCGTATTGAAGGATAAGGGGTACGAATACATAACAACCCCTCAAGAAATGCAAAGCTCTAAAGCAAATAAACTTTGGGGCATGTTTGACCCGGACAGGCTGCGTCGTGATTTTGACAGAGATCCCAAAAAAGAACCAAGTCTTGCTGAAATGACGGCAAAGGCTCTGGAAGTATTATCCAAAGATAAAGATGGTTTTTTCCTGATGGTTGAAGGAAGCCAGATAGACTGGTCTGCTCATGCAAAAGATCCGGTTGGTGTTATCAGCGATGTTCTGGCATTTGACAAAGCAGTAGGAGTGGCACTGGATTTTGCAAAAAAGGATGGAAATACCGTAGTCGTAGCTGTATCGGACCATGGCACAGGAGGTATTACTATAGGGGATGCCGGTGTGGATGGAGACTACTATAAAATACCATTTTCACGTATCCTTGATACGCTGAAAAAAGCTAAATTAACTTCAGAAGGCACTGTTTCAAAATTTAGTCCGGACAGGTCCAATGTAAGAGAAGTGGTTGCGGAGTATTATGGTATAGCAGACCTTACGGCAGAGGAAGAAAAGGCAATCAAAGAAGCAAGGGATCCTAATGTGCCGCTGGTTGCAGCAATGAGGGCAAGATGTCATATAGGATGGACAACCATAGGCCACACAGGTGAAGATGTACCCATGTATGTATATGCCCCAAAGACTGTAGAACGCCTTACGGGTGTTGTCGAAAATACAGATATTGCAAAATACGTTGCAAAAGTGATGGGGGTAGATCTGGATAAGACAACCGAAAGATTATTTGTATCTGCAAAACCTGCATACGAAAGTAAAGGTGCAACAGCAGAGCTGGATGTCACAGATGAGCAAAATCCTGTTTTTGTAGTGACGAAAGGCTCATATGTGTTAAAACTGTCTGTCAATAAAAACATTGCCGAACTGAATGGCAAAATCATTGAATTACCGGGAGTAACGGTATACAACGGTACAGATGTATATGTATCAAAAGATGCAATAAATCTTATTAAGTAGCTGTATGTAAAAACCCCTCCGGATGGAAATAATGATCCGGAGGGGTTTTTTATGTATCGACAATTTTTTATCCTGGGCTTAAGGGATGTATTAATAAAGCCACTGTAGCATAAATAATTCTTGTTGACACAGATACATAATATGGATATAATGTTAATACTAGTCTGGTTTGTTTATATATGCAAATAGCATTTCAATGTGATTATATTATTTTTATCAAATCTTATTGAATTTTTCCATGCAATTTTCTTAATTACTTTTCCGAAAATTAACACTTTTGTATTTGCACAGTTCATACACTACCCTTTTTATTCGGTCTCCAATGACGTGACGTAATATATTTACTCTTATACCGTCAGGGGGTGATTTTTGTGTACAATTCTTCCTAGAGAGGAAAAACCACTCCACCTATGTGTGGGAACACACATATACAAAAATTTGAATTATTTAAGGAGTGATTGTTTTGAAAAACAAAATGGTAAGGAAGTTTTTAGTACGTATTTTGGCACTTGTTTTTATTATCAGCCTGGTTGGACAAACTAATATGGTTTTTGCGGCCAATGTAAGCTATAAAGTTACATATGCCAATCCTACAGCTACTGCTGTTACTCTGCACTGGGGCATCAACGGTTGGACAGGCACAACAGATACAGTTATGACAGCTAACGGTGGTGGGAATTTTTCTGTAATATTAAGTATTGCACAAGGTTCTACCCTTAATTACTGCTATCATGTAACTTCTCCGACAGATTATTGGGATAACAATTCAGGCAGCAACTGGAGCGTTGTGGTGAATGCGAGCAATGTTGATACGGTTGCACCTACCATCAGCTTGACAGCACCTGCTGCCGGAGCAACTGTAAGCGGTACTTCAGTACCGATAGATGCAGTTGCCAGCGATAATGTAGGTGTTGCTAAAGTTGAATTCTATGCCGGTACAACAAAGCTTGGGGTTGATGTAACATCTCCTCCTTTCAGCATGACATGGGATACAACCAATGTTTTGAATGGTACTTACAGCTTGACTGCAAAAGCTTATGATGCTGCAGGCAATGTAACAACTTCAGCTGCAAGAAGTGTCACTGTAAATAATCCGACATCACTGATAAATTATGCAATAAGATGTACTAAAACTAACGTTTCTTCCATCAATCTGCACTGGGGTGTAAATGGCTGGACAAATGTAGTTGACAGCCCTATGACAAACAAAGGCAGCGGAGTATTCGAATATATTGTAACCGTACCAAAAGGAACGGTAGTCAACTACTGCTTCCACATACTTGCGCCTTCCGATTACTGGGACAACAACTCCGGCAGCAACTGGAGTGTGACAGTTACAGCAACCAACATTGAGAACGTAGTCCCTACTACTTCGATTACCTCTCCTACAACAGGCTCCACGCTCTCAAATACTGTAACTGTAAGTGCCAATGCAAGCGATGGCACGGGAGGAGTTACAAAGGTTGAATTCTACGTAGGAACCATTCAGATCGGGGAAGATACTACTTCACCATATAGTGTTTCCTGGAATACAAGAACTCAGGCAAACGGAACATGTAGTCTGACATCAAAAGCTTACGATGCTGCCGGAAATATAGGAACGTCTGCTCCCGTATCTGTTACAGTCAATAACACCGTCGATACTCTTGCTCCTACGGTAAGCATCAGTGCACCTGCTGCAGGCGCTACTGTAAGCGGAACTACAACCATCAGCGCAAATGCAAACGATAATGTAGCGGTCGCAAAAGTAGAATTCTACGCTGGAAATGCACTTGTCGGAGAAGATACAACCTCCCCCTACAGCGTGCCATGGTATACAAATACTGAGAATAACGGGACATTTGTTCTCACTGCAAAGGCCTATGACACCTCCGGCAATGTAGGAACATCAGGTACAGTAAGTGTAACTGTCAACAATACGGTTACAAGCAGTGACTTCAGATCCGAGTCAATTTACTTCTTACTTACAACCAGATTTTATGACGGAGATTCAAACAACAATTATTACAACCGCGACAGGATAAAGAACGGGGATCCCCAATGGCGCGGAGATTTTAAAGGTCTCATAGAAAAGCTTGACTACCTTAAGGATTTAGGCTTTACAGCAATATGGATTACTCCTCCTGTAGAAAACAGAAGTGGACTTGACTACCATGGTTATCACGCTTACGACTGGACAAAGATTGATCCGAGGCTTGAGTCTACAGGGGCAACCTATCAGGATCTTATAAATGCCGCTCACGCAAAAGGAATGAAAATAATCCAGGATGTAGTTATCAACCACTCCAGCAATTATGGTATACGTGGCAAGGTATGGATCGACCGTCTTCCCATTAAGTATTACAGGAAAAGCGGCATGACTGTCACTCCACCTTATACAAATCACTTAGGGGATTACAAGAGTACTTACCGTGAAGATAATGACAATACAGTGGCTCCTGATTGGTTCAGAGCAAGACAGATAACCGATGCATTGGGTGTTACACCGCTGGTAGATCCGAAAACAGGTACTACCGTGCCATTGAACGATTATGATTCAAACAGGTTTTTTGGAACGGATAATGCTACGCTGAATACTACCTGGTACCATACTGCCGGTTTTATTGCCGGTGGAGACTGGGAAAGCCCGATACCGTTACAGACCAAGCATATGGCAGGAGATTGTATTGACCTTAATACGGAAAATTCAGTTGTTCTGAATTATATAAACAGTGCAGTAACAAAATATCTTGATATGGGTGTTGACGCTATAAGAGTAGATACTGCAAAACATGTAGAACGCAGCAACCTTTTACAGTATGTAAATGCATGGAAGGCACACAAGCCTAATCTGTTTGTATTCGGAGAAGTACTGGTAAAAGGAACCGGATGGGGTAATATCGACGGCAGTGATAACGGGCCTTCCGACATCAGGCCTTGGTGGTATACAAGGCTGGGAACTGACAAAACAAATCCTAACTCCGGTGGTGACTCAGGTTTTTCAGTCCTTGACTTCTCATTATTCTCAACCTTCCGTGACAATTTGAGTAAAGGCAGCTTCGGCGGTATAGGAACAATACTTTCCAGAGACTGGGTGTATGGGGATGCCACCAAGCTGGTGACCTTCCTGCAGAACCATGACGTAGGACCGGATAACGATTTCAAATACCGCTTCAAGGGAGATCAGTATATGGCTGCAAATGCTTACAACCTGCTGTGGACCATACGCGGTATCCCATGCCTCTACTACGGTGAAGAAATAGAATTCCAGAAAGGTTTGCCTCAGGATATCAGCGGCAACAGCGATACTCTTGATATGACAGGCAGAGCTTATTACGGAGATAACATAACATCCGCAAACATAGCTGCGACTCAGGCCAAGCCTTTATACAAGCATATACAGAGACTGAACCTCATAAGGAAGACTATACCTGCTCTTCAAAAGGCAAACATGAGCAACGTAAATGAATGGGGCAACGGCATGAGCTTCACAAGGGATTATAACAATGGTCAAAGCTATGTAGCCGTCGGGCTGTCAATTGGAGGAGATCAGAGCATAACCATAAATAATGTCCGTAACGGAACTTATAAGGATGCAGTAACAGGGAATACAATTACTGTATCCAATGGATCAATCACCTTTACTGTAAAAGGTAATTCTGCAGGCATATATGTACTTAACGGCCCGGGTAAAATAGGGACAGACGGTACATACTTAAGATAACAGGGAAAACCGGCAGAAGCGATTATCTTACTCATATCTTGCTTGAATAGCAAAACAACCGTCTCTCTTGAAATGGAGACGGTTGTTTTATCGCTTATTTACGCCTCTTGGTATCTTCAACTGTTTTTTCAGAGGTAGGAGTGGCGGCAGTGCTTGGCACATATACTCACATGTTGTCTTTGTGAAGGGCTTAAACCTTGTTGCATACTTTGCATAAAGAACCCCCTAATTCAGGAATTTGTCATCTCCCCGGTTGGATTTGTGCATAGCATCTAATGGGGGACTTTGCTCACTCTTTTTCTCCTTTTTTTCCTCAAAAACTTCAATCCTGTTCCGGCCGTTTGTTTTAGCCCGGAATAAAGCTTTGTCGGCTTCTTCGATGAGCTTGTTCATAGCTTTTTCTGTATCTGTGGGAGCATTAAAAACAGAACACTTCACACCAAAGCTGATTGTAATGTGTATTTCTTTTCCGCTATAGAAGAAGTTGTGGCTGGCTATACCTTTTCTGACTCTTTCTGCAACTAATACCGCACCATGTCTTTCAGTATTCGGGCAAATGATCAGAAATTCTTCTCCACCATAGCGGGCAACTATATCAACTTCACGTACTGACTTTCTAATAATGGATGCAGCATCTTTTAGGATCAAATCCCCTACTTGATGACCGTACCTGTCATTTATTCTTTTAAAATGGTCAATATCTGCAATGATAAAAGATATAGGTTCCTTATATCGGATTGAATGAGCAATATCGGTATGCAGTTTGCTCAGTATGTATCTCTTGTTATACAAGCCTGTTAATGCATCAGTGATTGCAAGCTTCTGCAAAAGTGCATTACTTTCAGTAAGTTCCCTGTTCTTTTGCTCAAGTTCTCTTTGGATACTGACAATTTTTAGCTGGGTATTGATCCTTGCCAATACTTCCGCAAAACTAAACGGTTTGACTATATAATCACTTGCTCCTGAAAGAAAACTATACACCTTTGTATTTACATCAACATCGGATGAAAGGATTATTATAGGTATTTTATCAGATACAGCCTTAGTTTTGATCTTTAAAAAAATATCATTTCCACTGCTGTCCTTCATATGTATATCAATCAGTATAATATCCGGCTTTGAGACTAAAAAAAGTTTGTATGCCATATCAGCATTTGTTGCTGAAAGCACACCAAATCCTACACTGTTTAAACGGTCTGAAAGCTTTTTAGTTAATACATGGTCGGAATCTATTATCAGTATAGTATTTTTCTTGTTATTCAACATGTTAATACCTGCTTCTATTTAATTTATCCGGCATGATTATTCCGGTTGGAGTTTTCTGCCATAATTATTACTTTTGCTGTCCTCATCAGACTAATATAATACTTTATGTATTAATTCAATATAAGGAGGCATTCTGGGCATGGTGGTATATAATGCCACTACTATAATATGCCTGTCCCTTGCTAATTATGAGTATCTCATGTAATATAAATGTTAACCATAAATGTGATAAAATAACAAATATATTATGAGGTTTATTTGTCTATAGTTATGGAGAAGTTGAAATAAGCGGGTTACGGAATTTTTGGCATGTTCAAAAAAGGACAAGTATTTCCCATTCAGGCATACACTGGTATAATAAATAGGGCATGAGAATACAGGATATTATATAGAAGTCTTAAATATTAATATTGAGCTACTTTGGAGGTTAAGGATGGCAGATATAGTTTCACAATTGATACAGGAATTCAGACTGAAGCCTTTTCAGGTACAGAATACAGTAAGGCTTATAGATGAGGGTAATACCATACCTTTTATAGCCAGATACAGGAAGGAAGCCACAGGTGAGCTGAACGACCAGGTTTTGAGAGAACTGCATGACAGGTTGGTTTATCTGAGAAATCTTGAGGAAAGAAGAGAGGATGTAAGGAGGCTCATAGGAGAACAGGGCAAGCTGACTCAGGAAATAGAAACTGCGCTGGATAGAGCTGTCGCTGTTCAGGAAATTGAAGATATCTACAGGCCTTTCAAACCAAAACGGAGAACCAGGGCGACGATTGCGAAGGACAAGGGACTTGAACCTCTGGCAGAGATAATCTATGCACAGGACATAATGAAGGGAAGCATTGATGAATTGGTACTGCCGTACCTAAATCACGAGAAAGATGTAAACACGGTAGAGGATGCTCTGAAAGGGGCTATGGATATTATTGCAGAGAATATATCCGATAATGCGGAATATCGAAAAGGTATAAGGGAAATGTATTTCAGCTGCGGTATAGTAATTTCACAGGCTAAAAAAGAGGAAGATTCAGTATATAGGATGTATTATGACTTTAAGGAACCCGTCTCTAAAATTGCAAGACATAGGATTCTCGCAATAAACAGAGGTGAAAAGGAAGAGTTTTTAAGTGTAAAAATCGATGTTCCTCAAGAAAGGGTTGTAAGCTTCTTAAAGGAGAAAACCGTAAAAAGAAACCGATCTCTTACATCCGGCTATGTTGAGCAGGCAGTAGAGGATTCTTATGAACGGTTGATTGCACCTTCCATAGAGAGGGAGGTAAGAAATGAACTGACAGAGCTGGCAGAAGAACAGGCAATGAAAGTATTTGCGGTTAATTTACGAAATCTGCTGCTTCAGCCTCCTGTTAAAGGAAGGATAGTTTTGGGACTTGATCCGGCTTATAGGACGGGATGCAAAATTGCAGTTGTCGATGACATAGGAAAGGTTCTTGAAACTACTGTGATCTATCCTACGCCGCCTCAGAACAAAACAGAAGAGGCAAAGAAGACACTAAAACAGCTTATTGCAAAGCACAATGTTGACTTGATATCCATAGGTAACGGTACAGCATCCAAAGAATCAGAAATATTCGTTGCTGATTTGCTAAAGGAAATAGACAGGGAAATATATTATATGGTAGTCAGTGAAGCCGGTGCATCTGTTTATTCTGCCTCCAAATTAGGTGCGGAAGAATTCCCGGATTTTGATGTGGCTTTGAGAAGTGCAGTTTCTATTGCAAGAAGACTGCAGGATCCTTTGGCTGAGCTGGTAAAAATTGATCCCAAAGCGATTGGTGTGGGACAATATCAGCATGATATGAATCAAAAAAGACTTGGAGAATCTCTGGGAAATGTTGTTGAGGATTGTGTAAACAGTGTAGGTGTTGATTTGAATACCGCATCACCGTCTTTACTTTCGTATGTATCAGGGATAAACTCCGCTATTGCAAAAAATATAGTAGAATACAGGGAAGAAAACGGCAAGTTTACTTCAAGAAGTGAGATTAAGAAGGTCAAGAAACTTGGGGAAAAGGCATTTGAGCAGTGTGCAGGCTTCCTGAAGATAACTGATGGTAAGAATATACTTGATAATACCTCTGTTCATCCTGAGTCTTATGCAGCCGCAAAAATGCTTCTTCAAAACATGGGATACGATTTGAAGGATGTAAAGGAAAGAAAGCTTAACAATCTTAGGAAGGACGTGGAAAACAAGGGTATTGACAATGTCGCTGAAGAAATCGGGGTAGGTATACCGACCCTTCAGGATATAATAAATGAACTTCTTAAGCCGGGACGTGACCCGAGGGATGAGCTCCCAAAGCCGATACTGCTTTCGGATGTGTTACATATAGAGGATTTGAAGCCGGGAATGATAGTGACCGGTACGGTGAGAAATGTTGCCGATTTTGGGGCGTTTGTGGATATTGGAGTACATCAGGACGGCCTGGTTCATATATCAGAGTTGTGCGACAGGTTTATAAAAAACCCAATGGAGGTAGTATCTGTAGGGGATATAGTAAAAGTGAAAATCCTTGATGTGGATGTGCAAAGAAAGAGAATATCATTGAGTATGAAAGGATTGTAGGCCGGATGTACAAGGCGACTGTTTAACTAAATATTTATTATCTAGCGTATTATATTTTAATATATTCAGCTAAATTTAAAAAAGCCCTGCATATCGGGGCTTTTTTTGTGGTAATAGGATTTGCTGCTTGATTCCACATTGAAATATTTCTATGCTATATTTCGCAATATCTAAAAAAATATGGTAAAATATATAAAATGTGTAAAAATATAAGAAAAGGAGGCATGCATGGGAAGAGTAGTTGATTTGCGTTCTATACTCCTTATTATTGGTGCATTGTTGTCATTATCAATAATAATCTACATATTGTTAAAGGGTAAAAAGAACTCCCTATTATACAGCTTTATTTCCTACCAGACTTTGATTTTCATGCTTGGGGTATGCGGATTGGCAGAAAGGTTTAAGGTTAAACCGGAAAGCTTAGCATACCGTATATTTGAAAATATTCCTTTGTGCTTCTTAGGTACAAGTTTTCTGGTTTTCTGCCTGTTTTACACAAACAGCAAAATAAATGATAATTATTGGGTATTGCTGCTAGTATTTACACCGCCGGCAATATGCTACTTTATATCAGTCACGAATGATTTTCATCATTTGTTCTATTATAGAAATCTGGATGGGAGTTCAGCCAGAGGCGTGTTTTACTGGTTTAACACCACTCAGTTATATTCCAACATAACTACAGGGATAGTTATATTCATTTGGCATTGCATAAAACATAAAAAATCTTCCTTAATACTGTTGCTTTCCTCGGCAATTATACTTATGATTAATGTTCTTTGCATAATATTAAGTTTTATTAATGAAAATGTCTCAAGTATTTTTACTATAATATCCACTATAATATGTGCATCAGTGACATCGGTTTTTTTTAGCATTACTGTTCTAAAATACAGGTTTCTGAGTGAAGTAACAGCGTTAAAGCGCATAATTGACAGTGTGGGAGAGCCTATTTTTTTTGCAGATAACAGTAATAAGATAATTTATTATAACAATTCACTCGTCAATATTTTTTTTAGAGGCAGGATGAACAAAGATGGGAATAGCATAGGCAGTATCGTTGAGCAGTTGCGGTCCGGGGCTGAGTACTCAAAAGAAGCAAATGAAATCATTAAGGCTATTGAAAATGGAACTATGAGAAGTGTCAAGGGTGAATTGAATTTAAAATACAGCATGGATAAGATATTTACTGTAGAGATTTATCCCATATTATGCAGTCCTGATGAAGCCCTTGGAAGGGTAGTATCATTTAAAGATGTATCGGTATATAAGAAGTTAGTTAATGATTTATCTGATAAAAACGAAGAGATTGTGGACATGAATGAAGAACTGACAGCCATGAATGAAGAACTGACAGCTATGAATGAAGAGTTGATTGCGGCAAATGATCAGTTGAAAAACTATGCGTCTACAGTTGAGGAATTAACTATTGCAAAGGAACGCAACAGATTTGCAAGGGATGCGCATGATACTGTCGGGCATAATATGTCCAAGATTATTACACTATTGGAAGTATGCAATATTATCTGTGAAAGCGACCCTGTAAAGACCAGGCAAAAACTTGGTGAAGCAGTGAGATTTTCAAGGGAATGCCTGCACGAGATCAGGCGGTCTATTTCCGGCATGGTTCCCCAGGAACTTGAGTTCAACAGCCTTACCCATGTACTGAAAAAACTATTTGCAGATTTTTCTACCTCAGGGATAAATATAGATTTTACTGTGGATGGTATGTATGCCCGCAGCAGTCTCTTACACCATGATATAGTATACAGAGTTTGTCAGGAAGCACTGACAAATTCTCTACGCCATGGTAAAGCGAAAAACATCACGGTAGTTCTGAGATTCGAGGAAGAAAAGCTGAAGCTATATATTTTTGATGATGGTTTCGGATGTAAATACCTAAACAAGGGGTTGGGGCTGTCGGGTATGGAACAGAGGGTTAAAAGTGCAAAGGGTATCATAGAATACGGGTCTGATGGTGAAAAGGGTTTTAACATATACGTGGAATTACCTGTGGGAGGTTAATAGAGGATGATTAATGTGGTAATAGCAGATGATCAGGAAGTTATCAGAGAAGGTATAAAGTTGATTATTGAGCAGGACCCCGATATAAGGGTGGTAGGATGCGCTGCAGACGGAAGAGAGGCTTTCGAACTGTGTAACAGGCTGAATCCCGATCTGGTGCTGATGGATATAATAATGCCCGGCTGCGATGGGGTTGAGGGGACAAGGTTGATCAAATCAGGGTATAGTTCAATAAAGGTTGTGATATTAACAACTTTCAGTGATATGGATAAAATTTCAAAAGCATTAAAAAACGGTGCTGACGGCTATGTGCTGAAAGATATTACCCCTGGTGATCTGAAACAATTGATTAAATCGACAGTTAACGGTTTAAATGTTATGCACCAAAATGTTTTTAATGCATTAATAAGACAGTTCAGCGATAATGACGGGGAGGAAAACGTTAGTACCGAAAACAAGGAAAATGTATTGACAGACAGGGAAAAGGATGTGGTGCGTTTGATTATATTCGGGAAAAACAACAGGGAAATAGCTTCAAACATTCATCTCAGTGAAGGAAGGATAAAAAACATAATTACAGGAATACTGTATAAGCTTCAACTGAAGGACAGGACGCAGTTGGCCGTATATGCCATAAAAAACAAATTGCTCTAACTCGTTGCGCTAGTTGATTTAGTTTGTATTTATATATGTGTGACTTTAGCCACGCAAAAAAGTGATTTCATATAGCAAATTCGTGACCTGGGTTACCTTACATATACTGGGGAAAAAGTATAGTATTGTAATTGTGATTAATCACTAACGAATAATAAATAAAAGGAGAGGATTTCTTTATGAAAAGTAAACTGACTTCATTCATTTTGGTGTTCATTTTATCAATGGCGGTAATTTTCAGTTCTGCAGGAACTGCACAGGTCATGGCTGCCGAAACAGAGACAACGGACACAGTACTTCAGTCAGAGGACATACAGCAGGCTTCGGAACCTGTTATTATCCAATTCCCGGACGGTATTCCGGAAACATTCAAGCACATGGATACACAGGCATTCAATGATTATATTGAGCGTTTGGTTATGAAAAATGAAGCGGCTATAAAGGCTAAGGTAGTAGGTAAATATAAAGATGTTAAGATAAAGGATTTTAAAATCAAGGGTGTCAGCTTTGATATTTTAACCGGTAATTTGGATGTTAAAATTTGGGTGAAATTTGAATACAAGTACTGGATTATTACTGTCAAGTCGGAAGGAAAAGGTATTCTAAAGTGCGAATTGAGGACAAATGAGGACTATTCCAAAATAGGTATTTACTGCCATAAGCTTGACAATTTCAGTATGGATAAAGTACCCGGTACAATAGCAAGGTGGATTGGCGGAGAAATCAACAATAAAATAGGAGACAGGATGGTAGACAATTCTCCTGTACTTGAAAAAGCATTCAACAATGTATGCCTTACAGACTTTGCAAACAAGACTTTAAGCTCCAAGCTGGCAGCCGACCAATTCATAGGCTTTGAAGCCAAGCTCCCAGGAGGAGCAGCTAAAGTATCATTCAAAGATATTGAATTCAACACATTCGACATAGGGACTGGAAAAGCAAGTATCAGTGCGTCTATGAGTGCAGAAGCGATATTGGACAGTGGCGAGTCAATAAAGATGGATAATATAGCAAGTCTTAATGTGGACATTGATTTATATATAGACTCAAAGGATGACAGCTTGTGGGTAAGGATAAGCACTATCACCCTAACTGTAAATGATTTGGATGAGACCATAAATGCAGCTTTGAATGCAGAAATAAAGAAAGAGCTAGAAAAGAGGAATCCATGTGTACAGATTAGTTTTAACTTTTAGGAAATGTGGTTAATAGCTGATGCGTAATCATAAAATAATGCAGCCAGCAACTTGGTGAGGGGTGGGCCGGCTAAGCCAACCCCTTTGTTTTACAAATATCGGATTGGCATTTTTTTGCAGATGCTAAAAATAAATTGCAAGCGAAATAATTGAATTTTATCCCATTGAGAATCTCATAAAGGGTTTTGCTTGTGCAAGCTAAATTCAATTATCCTGCGCTGGAATGGAGATAAATATGAGACGTTTGACGAAAATAGCAGTAGCTTCTTTTATTTTATTATCTAGTATTATGCCGGCTACCGGGGTACAGCCTGTCCAGGTTTCTGCTTCAGATGCTTATGGATGTGCCAGTACCTTGAGCCGTCCTGAAGATCCTGTAATACTGACTGGTGCAGACGTGCCTTCCTTAAAAGGCATAAAGCCAGAAGAACTGGTTGCATGGAAGTATTCTAACGGCTGGGAACAGATTCCTGTACAGGTAGATGAGAAAGATATTCTTGAATTTAAGAAAATTTACAATGCTAACAAATATCTCGATGTATTGTTCAGGCTTGCCGGAAGAAAGAGTGTTTCCATGCTTTCCTATACTGACTCCAACACGTTTGCCGGAGCAGACAAGAACCCTTTGGTAGATGATAATGATGAGATAGTATTCATGGCAAAGGATACGGGAGGAGTACCGGACGCATTTGCCGAACCTGCCGGAGTAATCAAGGATACGGGAGTTCGTATCAGAATAACCGATCCCAACGACAGTAAGGCAGAGGGGTATGTGTATTTGTTCAAACAAGACGGTACTCTGTCTCAAAGTGCAGGGGAAAAGTATGTTGATTATTCCTTCAAACTATTGTCCGGAGACTATATGAAAACCTATAAGACAGCAGGTGGACCAAACCCTGAAGATAGTAAGATTTCCACCCCGTATTATTCCCGTCATTTTTCAGACAGGTGGATTGATGATGAGCTCCATATATATGCAGGCACTGCTACAGGGGTGGATATACTTGACCGGCATAAAGCCTTGTTTACACCGGGTAACCCCGCGCGAAGCGAGGACACTTTCAGTAAGGGGGCAAAGGATGGATTTCCGGGCGAAGGTTGCTTTGTGGTTAATAAATCCGGACCGGTAAGGGCTATACGCTCATATTTGGGAGCCAATAGCGGATTTTTTACACAGAGGGAGCATGTTTTTTATGAAAGCAGGCAGGATATAACTACCTTTGTCAGAGTTCATGCAATAATCGGTGTTTTGGACTTTTTCGACTACAGCCCTGAAGCTGGTGGTATGACATATTATAATGACTTGAACAAATCCGGTGTGATAATTGACGGAGTTGAGGACAATGTTGTAAAAGGCAAAATAAAATGGGAGATGGTTAACGGCTCTCAGGGAGCACTTTCCATTACCCATAAGATTAATACCGATATACCGGAGTTAACCCATACCTCATATTATCTGGACAGTATAACGCCTGTAGATATGCAGTGTACGGGAGATGCATATGCTTACGGTTCCAGCGGTATACGGATCGCCCGGAAAATTCCTAATACAGACCCGAGTATGGATGAGGCAAAAATGCTGGAAATAAAAAAATACTTATATTACAAGGCCCCTGGACTTACGGTGAAAGACGCTGAAAAACTCAGCAGCAACGCAGTTGCTCCCCTTGAGTACAAGGTTGAAAGCGCGGGGTCATGATATTTTTAATACTAAAAACACAAGCAACAGAGCTGGAAATCCTTAAATTTCCGGCTCTGTTTTTTATTGAGTTGGCTGTACTTGCTAATGGAATGTTGGCAAATCTGTTGTTTGAACGATGGCGGGTTTTGTTTTGCCGGAGTCGGATTTAACAGTTTTAAGTCTTGAAACATAAGCAGTTGGTACGGCTTGGGTAATGATGGAATATACGTCCGGAGGGGTCTGCTGTTATTATTTACACTCTTGGAACTCTATGTTATAATTACCTCTGTACGTAAAATGATGGTAAAATACTTAAGATAGATCTAGTTTACATAAAGAAATATTAATAAGAAAGAGGGTGGTTTTACGAAAGCATTCGGGAAAACCATACGTGTTATTTTTAAGAGGCCGTTTATTATTGTTTTTTTTAGTATTATAGCACTTATTTACAGTATGATAGATTATTTGAACCCTACAGGAGTATTTCTGAAGTTCAGCACTATCAGCAGTGGGGACATTTTTGGAAGTATAGTTTTTCTCCTTCAGTTCATACTCAAGCTTGTAATATCGACTAAAGGAATAGTGTTTATAGCAGTATTACTGCTTGCTGCTTCCCTCATAATAGGTCTTGTGTTTTCCGGTTACTTCGGAATGGTTAATAACGTGCTTGAAGGCAGACCAAAAATAAAAGGTGAATTCTCAGCAGGATTCAGAAAGTATTTCGGACGGGTTTTTTTAATGTCCTTTATACTTTTACTGTTTAGTATTCTATTTGTTTTGTTTATGCTGATAGCTTCAGTACCTGCGCTAGTAATTACGAAAGCGGCTTTTGCCGGGAAACCGGGCTTATATGTTACTACAGTTTTAGTAGATTTGATCACTGTAAGTGTTTTGTTCTTCGGATTTATGTTTTTCAGGATATACATGTCCTTCTGGTATCCAGCAACTATCAGTTATGGAAAAAGAGCCTTTACGATAGGGAAACGGACTGCGGACGCGTTTTTCTGGGGATTGGTCAGACGTTTTCTGGCAATAGACATAGTTTTCATTCTTTCACAGGTTATATTTATCAACATCGGAGGTTCATTGGCTGTATTTGCCGTAAAGTGGGCATTTTATACGATTTTCTTTACATTCCTGGTTACATACGTGTTTGCGCTTTTTAGCTCTATAACCGCTTTGAATAATAAGAAAAACAGGGTAAAAGAGGACGATGATGAATAATCATCCGTCCTCTTGATGTTGTCATCGGTTTACTTTGCAAAATTGTGTTTGCCTATCTTGACTATAATTTTTCTGGACCATATCCAATTGCTGGTTGCAGTATCCGGATTATAATAATATATACAGCCGTATGTAGGGTCCCAGCCGCTTATAGCATCTCTTGCAGCTTTGTATGCATTACTGTCCGGTTCAAGATTTATCTGTCCGTCTTTTACAGCATCAAAAGCACCCGGTTGATATATTACTCCCGCTATGGTCTTCGGGAACTTTCCATCCCTTATTCTGTTCATTATGACTGCACCTACTGCTACTTGTCCCAGATAAGGTTCGCCACGTGCTTCACCGTGTATCAGGTGAGCAAGAAGGTTGATGTCTTTATTTGCAGTGGAAACATTCTGCGCAACGGGAGTACCTGTTGCAAGACCAAGTGCTGATAGGGTTTCGGGGCCTGCTACTCCATCTACCTTGAGCCTGTTTTTGTACTGAAAGGACTTTACAGCTGTATAGGTTCCATATCCATATACACCATCAATGCCTCCATTATAATAGCCCCATTTTTTTAGCTGGTATTGAATGTTTTTTACTTCCTGTCCTGTTGAGCCATAATAGGAAATTGCTGCCCTGCTGTATCCGAATAGATTCGAAATATTTTCACTGTAAACTAAAGATGTGCAAATAACTATAGTGAATAATAGGGTCAAAAAATACGATAATAACTTATTCTTGCGCAAACTCATTCTCCTTTGTAAAAAATACTGGTAGGCTAAACACAAATAAAATATAGCAATTACGGTATCAAGAATAACCCGGAAACCAACATACGAATTTCTTGAATTATTTTTTGTAATAAATCCTAAAATATTCATTGCTTAGTTGAGCAGTAATTTTGAGAAAAATAAGAAATGCAGGTATGAATTGTGAACAAGGAAAAAAATAGAAGCCATCGGCCTCTATTTTATGCTAAGAGTAAATAGACAAGTATGATTAACAGGAACTCATCCTCAATACCCGTTATACCTTCATCAAGAAGGATTATAATAAGTCCGATCAGGATAATCTCTTCAAAATGTATCCGGGTTTTGAAAAAATTTATAATACTTGAATTGCGCATACTCCCGGCATACGATGAAAATTCCGGGGGGGTTTCTATTTCATTTGGCAGAGGTATATCTTCAATTTTTCTTATAGCTTCAGCCGCTCCTGTATTTGAATTAACGCTCTGGTATGCAGTAGGGGTTTGGTATCCATATCTTCTCTGTCTTTGGCCAATCCTTCTGTACATCATTCTTCCATTCCCCCTTTAGAAAATCCCCTTATCCTGGTCATCCACCAGCTTAGTCAGGCTTGACATTTGCAGCATTTTAATGCAATTACCCAGTTTTTTCTGCCTTTTGCTGTTAAGAAAGGGCTTTATTGCTGTCAGAAGATTTACCCTGGGATCGTTGTTTATATTCAGTTTATCCATGACCTTCCTGACTTTTCTGATCATTTCCATATTTTCATCGAGCTCACTTCTCTCACTTTTTTCTTCCCTGGGTGAAGGGGGCTCGGTTACTTTTGGACTGACAGATTCCTCTTTGTTGTTTGGATTTGTCAGAAGGCTCAGTAACCCTTTTACATTATCCGGCATATTGTCCTGCCCGAGTATATCAGTAATTTGTTTTAACTTCTTATTCAGATCATCACTCATCAGAAACGCCTCCGTTTATTCCCCTTATGACTGATAAGGAATAAATAGTAAGAATAATCCTGTGCAGGATACATGGTATAAGTATATTTTATTAAGTGTTCAAAAATGCCTTTATTTTCTTGACAATTTCGTCTCCATTTTCCCCGATTAACTGTGACAGCTTTTCAAGGTCAGCATTTGAAACTTTTTTCTGAATTTCACTTTTATTGATATTAAGTTCTTTAAGCTTGGATTCATCAAGCTCATCTACTTTCTTAAGCAGCTCATCCTTATCAACTTTGTTTATTTTCTTTGCCAGCTCGTCTGTATTGCCTTTTTTTAGCATATCAAGCGCTGCATTCAGCTTTGCCTGCATTACTTTTTCATCCATTTTCCCCAGCATTTCTGCGATTTTCTTATTTAGTGATTCACTCATCAAATCAATCCTTTCATTTAAATATAAAGCATATAGAAGTATAAGAATAAGCAATCCATATGTTATGTACACTTTGCCCCGTTAAACATATTTCGCACTGCAAATAACTATGCAGTGCGAAATATATAACCGGATAGCGATAAGTTGTTTATTGCTGAAAAATATGGCAAGTACATTGATTTCATAGTATGTAAGAGGTAAGTATACTATTCTTTATAGTCGTAACCATAATTTCTGTTGTTGAAAAACAGTAGTAGGAATACTAAAATGAAAAACAATATTTCGTCATTATCTCCTTTGAAGATGTTGCCGATAAAGCCCATTACACTACCTCCTGCAATATATTTCACTTATATATTATGAGCGTCACTGCAAATGTGTTACAATCGTTAATAAAATTACTAGAAATAAATAAAGAAAGTGGGTGCTACCCACTTTCTTTATTTATTTCTAGTAAAAAAGTAAAAGGAAAATCAATATGAAAAACAATATGGAGCTGTCATTTGTTTTGCAATTACCCAGAGAGATTCTTCTTCGTATATCTAAATAGCTATCGTCATAAAACAGCAGCAAAAAAATAATAATAAAGAAAAGTAATTCAGAGTTGTTGGAATACTTGTTTGTTGCAGGCATATTGCATTCCCCCTAAAACATTACTGTATACAAAAAGCTGGTATCAGCCCGGCAGATACTGGAGATTATAAAAGGATGCCAGACTTCCTACGGCTATATGAATACTCCTATTCACATAATATTCCGGAAAAAAATATTTGTTACAAAATAACGCTGTTTACTATATATAAGATTGGGGTTTTGTGCTAAAATAATTTTAATATACGGGAGGGGGGTATATCTAAAGGTGAAACTAATTTCTTGAATTATTTATATCAAGAAGTGGTATATAGGTAATAGCTGATTTTTGAAAGGAGGGTGATTTGTTGAACACTTTTACGCTAGTACTGACTTTTGTTGAGGGAATTCTAACTTTTATCTCACCATGTATATTACCGCTTCTGCCGGTTTATTTCTTTTATCTGGCCGGAATATCCTCCGGTGAAGAACGGGAAGAGGGAGTCAGAAACAATGTTTTAGCAATAAATTCAATAGGCTTTGTCCTGGGCTTTACTGTAGTATTTGTAGCATTGGGAGCTGCCGCTACTTCTTTTGGACATTTTCTCAAGGGACACAGTGAGTTGTTAAGGGTAACCAGCGGTATAATAATGATGGTTTTTGGAGCTAATTTTTTGCTTATGGGAATACTAAAAAGAAGTTTTTTAAACTTTGAAAAAAGGTTTGAATATAAATTTAACCGGCTGAAATTTGCGAATTCGATAGTTTTCGGAATAGTTTTCGGATTTGGCTGGACTCCGTGTCTGGGTGCTTTCCTCGGTTCAGCACTTGCTTTAGCTGCAAATGCTGCTACTGTTTTTCAGGGGATAACACTTCTGTTGGCTTATTCTGTAGGCTTAGGCATACCTTTTATTTTGTTTTCCATATTGTTTGAAAGGCTCAAGCAGCAGTTGAAAGAGATACAAAAACACGGAAGGATAATAAATATTATTTCGGGAATCGTATTATTAGCGGCTGGAATTCTTGTATGTGCGGATAAGGTAAAATATCTCGGGAGCCTTACATGGTGGTGAAGGGGGATACATTATGAAAAAAGCCGGCAATGTAATATTTTGGGCAGTAGTTGTGGGGACAGTACTTACCGCTTTATATACATTTTATAATAAAAGCAAACAGGATACAGAGGCAAAACAAGCTCCCAGAATGCAGCAGACCAGGACTGTACAAGAACCGCATCAGGAAGGGCCCCAGGTGCCTGACTTTGAGCTTAAAGATATTAACGGTGATTCTGTAAAACTTTCCGATTATAGAGGAAAAGTAGTAGTGATTAACTTCTGGACCACCTGGTGCAGATATTGTATTGAAGAAATGCCTGATTTTAATGAATTGGGCGGTGAGTTTGAGAAGGCGGGAGATGCAGTTGTTTTGGCTGTAAATGTACAGGAAGGTGCAGATGTAGTAAAAAGCTTTCTTAAGAAGAAAGAATTGCCGTTTTTAAAGATTTTGTTGGACGAAACCGGTGAAGTAGCTGTATCATATGGTGTCTCAGGGTATCCTAATACATATATCGTCGATAAAAACGGAAAATTATATAAATACATACCGGGCAAGACAAATAAAAAAACAGTTTTGGATTTTGTCAATGAAATACGGAGATAATTGGAGGAGTTTATGGGTAACAAGGTTGTTCTAACCGACAGCCAAAGTTTTGATAGCGATGTGTTGAAAGGCAGTTTGCCTGTTGCAGTTTATTTCTACTCAGAGGATTGTGCTCCTTGCACAGCGTTTTCCCCTATATTTGACAGGTTTGCGGAAAAATATGAAGGGCATATGAAGTTTGTCAGAATATTCCGCCAGCAGAATAGACCGCTTGCAGAAAAATATAGTGTGAAAAGCAGTCCTGCCGTCCTTTTTTACAGGGATGGGGAGGAAGTATGTGCACGGCTGACGGGCTACATAACGGGTGCAGAGTTCAGAAAGTCTATAGAAGGTGTAATACAGGGAGCTTGTATAAAAAAAGAAAGGGAAAAGATTTACTGTGATGTTCTTGTTATGGGAGGAGGCCCTGCGGGTTTATCGTCAGCTATATATGCTGCACGGGCCAAGCTGTTTACAGTAGTAGTTGATGAAGGATTGATAGGGGGGCAGGTGGCCACAACCTTCCATGTTGCCAACTATCCGGGCACTAATGGTGTCATTCGTGGGACGGATCTGATGGAGAATATGAAAAAGCAGGCCCTGGATTTTGGAGTACAGATAGATGATCTGAAAGAAATAATTGAGGTAAATCTTAGTGCAGACTGCAGATGCATTAAAACCGAAGATACAGACTATTATCCAAAAAGTGTAATCATAGCTACTGGGGCACAGCCGAGAAAGCTTCCGGCAGAAGGCGAAAAAGAATTCAGAGGCAGGGGTATACATTACTGTGCGACCTGTGACGGAGCATTATATCAGGATGCCGATGTGCTGGTAGTGGGTGGTGGCAACTCGGCAGTTGAAGAGGCAGTGTTTCTTACCAGATATGCCAAATATGTGACAATAATACATCAGTTTGAAAATTTCCAGGCAAGCAAGGCTGCACAGGATGAAGTCTTTAAGAATCCCGGAATCAGAATAATATGGAACTCTGAAATCAGAAAGGTGAGTGGAGAGAATTTTATAAAAAGTGTAACAGTTGAAAACATAAAAACAAAGGAGTTAAGTGAAATACCGGCTGAGGGTGTATTTGTATATATAGGAATGGAGCCTAAAACAGATATGTTTAAAGAGAAAGTAAGCATGGATGAATCGGGATACATTATATCGGATGAGGATATGAAAACAGGCATACCCGGAATATTCGTAGCTGGAGATGTAAGGGTCAAAAAAATACGGCAGATTGCAACCGCTACCAGCGATGGAGTAATTGCCGGCATAATGGCTGAGAGATATATAAACGGAAAGTAGTATAAACAATAAACGGGGGTATGGAACAATGATGTACGATGTTATCATAATAGGAAGAGGCCCTGCAGGTATATCTGCTTCACTTTACACTGTCCGGGCAAACCTGAAGACTCTGGTTTTAGGTAAGCAGGACAGTGCACTGACAAAGGCCGGCAAAATAGAGAATTATTATGGCTTTTCAGATGCGGTAAGTGGACAGGAGCTCCTTGTGCAGGGTGAAAAACAGGCTCTGAGGCTTGGTGTGAAACTTATGGATGAAGAGGTTATTGCTATTGAGAAAAATGACTTTTTTGAGATATCAACTACAAGCACCAACTATACCGGTAAGGCGGTATTGATAGCGACCGGACAGCCGCAAAAGAAAATAAGGATAGAAAATCTTGAAAAATTTGAAGGAAAAGGTGTAAGCTACTGTTCTACTTGTGATGGCTTCTTTTATAACAACTTGAAAGTAGGAGTGCTTGGAGCAAGGGATTATGCCGTACATGAGGCTATTGAGCTTGAAACCTTCTCTAAAGATATAACTATATATACAAATGGAGCAGAGCTGGTGCTTTCAGACAAATTCAAAGACGAAGGCAAAAAATTCAGGGTGAATACAAAGCCTGTCACAAAAATAGACGGAACAGAATTCTTACAGAGGATATACTTTGAAGATGGGACAAGCGAGGAGTTGGAGGGTATTTTCGTAGCAAATGAAACTGCTTCCAGTGTAGATTTTGCAAGAAAGATGGGGGTCATTGCCGACGGCAACTCTATAGTTGTGGACAGGAACCAGCAAACCAATCTTGACGGATTGTTTGCTGCAGGTGATTGCACCGGCGGATTCAAGCAGATTTCCACAGCTGTAGGGCAGGGTGCAATGGCAGGAAGAAGAATGATCGAATATGTAAGGAGTTTGTAAGAACTGCCTAAAGTTTATAGTTTAAGGATTGATAAAAGTGAAAAACTAATTATGAGGATAATTAAGCAAACTATAAACAAGGAGGCTCCATATGACAGTTAAGGTTTATACCACACCGACATGTCCATATTGTACTATGGCCAAAAAATATCTGGAATCTAAAGAAGTGAAATATGAAAGCGTAGATGTTTCTACTAACAGGGATGCTGCAACGGAAATGATAAATAAGTCGGGTCAGAGAGGTGTTCCGGTTTTAGATATCGACGGTAACATAATCGTAGGATTTGATAAGGACAGGATAGACAGTCTGCTGTTTTGAATAATTTTTGTAAGCCCTATGGCCTAAGGTCGTAGGGCTTACTTGTGCATCAGGCAGACATATATATTTTTACCCGGATTACTAAGTAAGATATGCAGCTACTCATGTCAATAGTGCATTGACAAATATGATTACATATCGTAAAATCGTAATATATGGATATATAGAATTACAAAAATTACTTGAGTTGCCATGCCGGCTAAATAAATGCAAGTCCTACAACAAGAGTGTATAAATTTGTTTTCGGGCAAATTTAATCCGCGCGGGATAAATATAAATTTTTTTATGTTTGCCATACCGGTGGTAAATAAATATAAAAGGAAGAGGGGGTTTTTATATGGCTTTAAAGGTTCTTATAGTGGGTGGAGTAGCGGGGGGAGCAAGTGCGGCAGCCCGCTTGAGGAGAATAAATGAAGATGCAGAGATTATTATGTTTGAAAAAGGAGAATACATTTCTTTTGCGAATTGTGGTCTGCCATACTATATAGGTGAGGTGATTTCTGAAAAAGACAAACTGGTTGTGCAGACACCGGAAAAAATGCGGGAGCGTTTTAGTATAGATGTAAGGGTAAATAGTGAAGTGACTAAGATTGATGCTGAAAAGAAACTGGTTGAAGTATTTGACAGCGTGGAAAAAAGGACATATACGGAAAACTATGACAAGCTTATTCTTTCTCCAGGTGCAGAGCCAGTCAGGCCAAACCTGCCCGGGGTTGACTGTCCCAGGGTTTTTACACTCAGGAATATCCCGGACACCTACAGAATAAAGGACTTTGTCGATATGGCTAAGCCTAAACATGCAGTTGTGGTAGGTGCAGGCTTTATAGGCTTGGAGGTAGCGGAAAACCTTCATATGAGGGGGGTACAAGTTACTGTAGTTGAACTTGCGGATCATGTTATAGGGCCATTGGATTATGAGATGGCTGCCATAGTACACCAGCACATGAAATCAAAAAATGTAGAGCTTTATTTAAAAGACGCAGTTAAGGCATTCAGACATGCAAATTCATATACTGAGGTTGACCTTGCCAGTGGAAAGACAATAAAGACAGATATGGTAGTGCTCGGCATAGGTGTTAAACCCGAAACAAGGCTTGCTTCGGATGCCGGGCTTACTGTCGGCAAAACAGGGGGAATTTTGGTAGACGAATATATGAAGACTTCAGATCCGGATATTTACGCTGTAGGAGATGCCGTTGAGGTGAAGGATTTTGTCAGCGGTGGAGCAGCGCTTATACCTCTGGCAGGTCCCGCAAACAAACAGGGCAGGATTGCAGCAAACAATATATGCGGCTTTGAAGAAAGATTTAACGGTACACAAGGAACCTCCATAGTAAAAGTGTTTGATATAACAGTGGCTATAAGTGGAAACAATGAGAGGATTTTGGCAAAGAACGGGATAGATTATGAAAAATCATTTACTCATTCCGCATCACATGCCGGATATTATCCGGGGGCTATCCCAATGTCAATAAAACTGCTGTTTGCAAAGAAGGATGGGAAAATACTCGGCGCACAAATAGTGGGTTATGAAGGTGTTGATAAAAGGATAGATATTATTGCTACTGCAATACGTGCCGGAATGACAGTATATGATCTGGAACAATTGGAACTCGCTTACGCTCCTCCATACTCATCGGCAAAAGATCCTGTAAACATTGCGGGTTTTACCGCTTCAAACATATTGAAACACGATTGCAGAGTTTTCCATTGGAACCAGGTTGACAGTATAGATAGAAACAATGCTGTATTACTTGATGTAAGAACTCCGATGGAGTATAATCTCGGGACAATCGAAGGCTCCGTAAACGTGCCTCTCGATGAGTTGAGGCAAAGAATGGATGAGATTCCCCGCGACAAGGACATTTATATTTTCTGTCAGGTAGGATTAAGAGGGTATTTGGCGTATAGAGTGCTTGCACAGAAAGGTTATGACAGAATAAACAATTTAAGCGGCGGGTACAAGACATACCATTTGGCAGTACAGAAGCAGTCAAATGAGGACATATACAAGTATGATAAAATTACAAAGGACGATGAAATAAGACCTGTAGATTGTACCGGGGGGGATTGCAGGGCGGATGCCGACATAAAGGTCGACGCATGCGGATTGCAATGTCCTGGGCCTATAATGCAGGTGTTCAGCACTATAAAATCCATGAATTGTGGAGAAATTCTGCAAGTAAGGGCTACAGACCCTGCTTTTCAGGAAGATATAAAAACATGGTGTGACAGGACGGGCAACAAGCTCCTGGGTGTTAAATATGAGAATAATGCTTTCTGTGCAATGATAAAGAAGGAGAAACAAGAGACGGTGGCAGCGGCTGGAGTTAAAAAACATGATAAAACCATACTAGTGTTCAGCAATGACCTGGATAAGGCTATAGCCTCATTTATTATAGCTAATGGTGCAGCAGCGATGGGAAGAGATGTAACCATGTTTTTTACATTCTGGGGCTTGAACATTTTGCGTAAATCTGATAATGTTAGGGTGAAAAAGGATTTGTTTGGCAAGATGTTCGGATTTATGATGCCCAGGGGGTCAAGGAAACTTTCACTTTCCAAAATGAATATGGGTGGAATCGGTGCCGGAATGATCAGGTTTCTTATGAGAAGAAAGAATGTTTCTTCGCTTGAGGAGTTGATATACCAGGCTAAAGCTAATGGTGTAAGGTTTATGGCATGTAATATGTCTATGGATATAATGGGTATAAAAAAAGAAGAATTAATGGATGAAGTGGAAATCGGTGGTGTGGCATCATTCCTTGGAGCTATGGAGGACTCGGATATGGGTTTGTTCATATAGGGGCAAAACCGGCAGCTCTGAGGATTACTCATTTATTTGGAGGTTGCATTCAGTGGAGAACATTAAAAAATATGAAGAAAAAGCAGAATTACTAAAAGCACTGTCTCATCCTCACAGGCTTTGTATTATAAAAGGACTTTTGGAAAGCAAATGTAATGTTACCAAGATACAGGAGTGTTTGGGATTGCCTCAGTCTACCGTATCCCAACACCTGTCCAAGTTGAAAGCAGCCGGCATAATAGATGGAGAAAGAAACGGCCTCGAGGTATGCTATAGCGTAGTGAGTGATGATGCGGTGAATTTGATCAGAATACTTTTTAATGAATAAAGAGCAAGAAACAGAAGAAGGCATGTACTAAACCAAGTACATGCCTTCTTCTGTTTCTTGCTTATGTTCCAGTACAGCTTAAGGCCTGTTTATACAAAACTTGAGCTGTATCATTGCCAGAGAAAAATCGGTATTTCAATAAAATTTCATGAAATGGCTGATATCTATATTTCTATATATTCTTCATAGTTAAGGCCGTTTGATTTACAAAAGCGAATTGTTGCGCCTACTATTTTCTTTCCGCCTCCTATACCACTGTTGATGAAACGATGTAAGTGAGAAGGGTCAACGTCCAGTTCACGAGCAAATCTATTATAGTTTCCTGAGAAATATGTTTCCATCAATTCTGCAAGCTTTTGTCTTTTAACTACCACTTTCATCCCGCCTCTCTAAAGATCTGATTATGTATTTTGAATAAACGTATTGGTATCGGATTTTATTGAATTAAGCTGTTTTCATCTTGAGGGCTATGCTCTTACCGGGTCTGAACTCTTCGCAGCATTTGCATTTTATCTTATAATTAGTACCGAAAGTTGACGGTTCCAATATAAGAGATATGTTGCTTTCGAATTTGTGTCCATCATTGCCGTATTGTTCGAAAACCATGCTTACAAGCCCGTTTTCGATTATTTCATCATTGGTATAACTATTAAGGATTATTCGTGTCTGATTGTTTTCAGAATACTCGCATTCATGATTTCTCATCCAGTCAAGAAATGAACGAATCTCATACTCATGGATGGAAAAAACCATAGGATATGCCTTGAGCATGTCCACGTTATTACTTTTGCCTAAAGCGCCTATTAACCATCTTATAAACATTTCTATCCAACCTTCCTTATAACCGGATTAGCTTTATTATGAACACTTGAGCGACACTTGATTACGCTGCGTAAACCATGATATACACCAAAATAAAATACTATCAAAGTTCGTATATGGTACAATAAAAATCAAGATATGTGGTATATCAAAGAGAATTTTCTACATAACTAAATGTCTTTGAAAATTTATAGTATAATGATAACGTACATGTTAATATTACCATTTTGTAACAATAGTGTCAATCATAAATTACAAATTAATTAATTTTGTTCTACAAAATATACAAATTTATCAAAAACTACTATGAAATATTTTCTAAACTTGATATAATATGACGGGGGGGATGAAATGACTAGGTTGGGTGAGTTAATAAAAAGCAAAAGGGAAAGTAGTGGTCTCTCACTTAGGGACTTTTCCGAGAGATGTACATTAAGCCATTCATATATTAAGAACCTCGAGGATGGAGACCCTAGGACGGGTAAAAACATAATACCTACCATTGATTCCCTTGAAAAGATTGCTCCTGCTTTGGAAATGTCCTTGGAGGAACTGCTAAAAAGAATAGGATATATCAGTGACAGTCCGGGTAAGTTTGAACGATCAAACCTTAAGCTCATTAGAGGAAGCAAATCCTTTGAAGAAATATGCAAGGAGATAGCTTCAAAAACTGGAAGCAAGATAAACTCTTCCATATATGAGGCAATAGAAGGAGGAAAGGATAAAAATCCCTCACTTCTTTTCATAGATACTCTTGCAAAGTATGCAGGGGTTGACCGTTCATTCTTCTATAGGGAAAATACTGAAAAAGCATACGAGGAAGCCAAAGAACGCAGCCCATACTATTCCCAAAACGAGAAAAGCTCGTTATCCCATATCAAGGATAAGGATCTTCTGAACTTTATTAACAGCCCCGAGAGTGCAGAATACTTGCAGTTGGCTAAAGACCTGTATGAAAGAAAGATAAAAGTCAAGTTTATAAGAAGTACATTCTTTCAAGAATAAAAAGATAGTAAAGTTATGAACAAGCTGGTGTCATCATATGACAGCAGCTTGTTTTGTGCCTTGACATAATTGAAATAATAAAAATAATTCTTTAATTGTAAGTGAGCCGGGCAGTGTACCGGAGTTGCAGCAACGATGGCTTTTTACCTGTGAATACCTGCTGAACAGGCAGTCAACAGACAAAATAGCAGTCATAGTTAATAGCGGCCAGCAGGTTTGCGTCTCCATGCAAGCATAAGATCCGCATTAACAATGCCGCCGGTATTTGGACACTGGCAACTATTAACTACGATGAACATCCCGTAAAAAAGTTGTAATAAGAGAAATCATAGGGATGATTAATGTTATAAATTTTGAATCCCGTATTGTTATAATACTTAATATTACATTAGGGAGGTCTGAACGTTTTTGCGAATGGTTCGACAGAAAAGAAAGATGGCTTTCCTGCTATGTATGGCCGTTCTTAACTGCTTCTAAACGCTATTTTGCATCTCCATCTATGAATTCCATTACTAGGTAAATTTAGCTTTGTTCATCTAAAAAACTCTTGAAAATTCAACATAAATAATTCCTCTTTAAAATATAATCTACTCTTATGCTGTGCCATTTATATAGTGGTACAGCAAGGGATATATAAATTTTAAAATCTTTTCCAGTTACGCAGATTTGCTTCTTTATGGTACTGTCGGGACTGACGGGGCTACCGTTTGTTTATTGACAAGCTATCTTATCGGATGTAAAATAAAAGGAGAACATGTAAAATTATCCAATATTGGCTATGAATTTACTATAATGTAGTTGCGACACAGTAGTTCAAATAACGGCATTAAAATTATAACTGAGCACGCGAGCTTTGCGAAAGAATTCAATTGGATTCACAAAGAAATATGAAAAATTGTTTTTTATGATTATGTAAAGGGAGGAATTATACTTGAACAAGCATGCAGTATACCACAGAGCAAATAGTAATTACGCTTTTGCAATTGATGAAAAAACATTGGCCATTAGGCTTAGAACAGCTAGTAAGGATATTGACGAAGTTAAAATGCATTATGGGAAATGTTGGGCAAATGTTGATGGCAGATGGGTATGGAGAAAGGAAAAAATAGATTTAAAGATTGAGTACGAAACTGATTTATATACTTATTGGAGAATAGATATTAGTCCAAAAAATTACACACTAAAATATGGCTTTGAGTTAATAAAAGGCCAAGAGAGGTTAATGTACTTAGAAAGAGGATTTTTTAGTGTGGATGATGTATCTATTGAAAATGATATAAACAGCTATTTTAATTTTGCGTATATTAACAATGCAGATGTCTTTAGATCGCCCTCCTGGGTAGAAGATACTGTTTGGTACCAGATTTTTGTAGATAGATTTTGCAATGGAGATAAGAGTAATGATCCTGAAAATGTGCATGAATGGGAAGAAAAAATATTAGGACCTTATGAATTCTACGGTGGAGATTTGGCGGGAATAATACAAAAGTTGGATCACCTAAAAGATTTGGGAATTACCGGTTTATATTTATCACCTATATTCCAGTCACCTTCAAGCCACAAATATGATACTACGGATTACTTTGAAATTGATCCCCACTATGGAACTAAAGAAGAGTTTAGGACTTTAGTTAAAGAAGCCCATTCAAGAAATATTAAAATTATGTTAGATGCTGTTTTCAACCACATTGGTGCAAGTTCTATACAATTTAAGGATGTTATTGAAAAGGGAGAGAATTCAGCATACTATAATTGGTTTTATATTAATAAATGGCCTGTAACTGATGACCAAGGTAATCTTATAGGTGAGAATTATAGGAACTTCTGTGCAGAAATGCCTAAATTAAATACCGAAAATGAAGAAGTAATACAGCACATGCTTAAAGTATCTAGGTATTGGATTGAAGAATTTGATATTGATGGTTGGAGGTTAGATGCTGCTAATGAGGTTGACCATGAGTTTTGGAGAAAATTTAGAAACACTGTAAAAGCATGTAAAAAAGATATATATATATTAGCAGAAATATGGTATGATGCTTATAATTGGCTGCAAGGAGATCAATTTGATGCAACTACCAATTATCCACAAACAAAGCCTATTTTAGAATGGGTAGCCTGCCGAAGTATTAATGCTCTGGATTTTCAGAGAACATATATAGAGGCACTGTTAAGATATAGCGATAATGTGAATAAAACTATGTTTAACTTATTAGATAGCCACGACACTGCCAGATTATTCACTTTTGCAAAGGAAAATATTAATTTATTAGAAATTTGCTATGTACTTTTATATACACTACCTGGAACACCTTGTATTTTTTATGGTTCCGAGTACGCAATTGCAGGAGAACATGACCCATACTGCAGAGTACCAATGCCTTGGGAAAACGAAAAACCAGAATTTTTTGAAACACTGAAAAAGCTCATAAGCTTAAGAAAAGAATATAAAGCCTTAGGTGGAAAAACCGAATTTATTATGGTGAAAGAGGAAGAGATTATTATGAAAAAAGTAAGAGCTGCAGAAGAGATATATTTAATAATCAATCTATCAAATTCAGAGAAGAGCTACGATCTTTCGCCTTATTTTAAGGCTACTGAAACGTTTAAGTTGATGGATGGAAAGAGTGTTAATGTAACTAATATCTCTGTAAAATCAGAAGGTTTTGTACTTTTAAAATAATGAGCAGTGTAAAAACACTAAAAAATTCTTGATCTCTTTCATTTTGCTATTAGGTAAGCATAATTAATTAGAAAGGAACAGTGAAATATGTATAAAAACATAATTGATTTACATACACAGGAATTAGTTAATAAAATTAGAGATGACATCTATAGCTTCAAATCAAAAGATATTAATAATTTTATTTACTTTAAAATTGAAAACAAAAGCTTTTTATTGGATTCGTTTCATAGACTTGCTGTAAAAATTCCTCAAGAGATGGAGCTTCTTTTGCCTCAATATTTCAGCCATGAAGATACTGACTCATCAGACTTAGATTCAGTGATATGTGAAATTCTAAATAAAACTAATGAAAAAGAACTTCTGTCATTGTGTGAGAATTTTAAGCATTCTAGAGATGTTGTTCACAAGAAAATAACCTCGCTAAAAGAAAATCTAAATAATTCTACTTCTTTAGAAGCTAGTGAGACAATTGTTTCGTTTTTAGGCAAACGTCAATGTAACCTTAGGTGCAGATATTGCTTTGTTGAAAAAGATAAGGAAAACAATATTGATATTCAGGATGGTGATCTATCTGAAGAAATTATTAAAACTGCATTAGATTTTACATTGGAAAACAGCAAAAACACTCTTTTTATAAGAATCGACTATTCTCTTGGCGGGGAAGTCTTACTAGACTTTGAAAATTTTAAAAAGATACTTCCAATTTTAAATTCATACAAGAATGATATTGAAGACCAGAAAGACGTAGTAATAGGATTCCTTACAAACGGTACACTTCTTAATGATGAAATAATTGAATGGTTAAATAAAAACCATAATCAAATTGGATTTAGCTTAGATGGCTGCAAGGAAGTTAATGATAGCATGCGAAAATTTGAGGATGGAAAAGGTTCATACGATGAAGCCATAGGTAATATTAAAAAAATTATAAATCTTAATTGGAGATTTGCACCCGGAGTTAGTTCGGTTTTAACTGCAAAAAATCCCGACATTTTAAAAAACTTCCTTGATCTTTGGGATATAGGATTTAGAGTTATTATAACCAAGCCGGTTAGATCTAGTGAAGATAATGATTTTTCTATATCAAATAACATGGATAAAATAAAAGCTTCATATACCAACTTTGCAAACTTTTTAATTGAAAACTGTAAAAAAGGTAATTTTGAATACTTAAAGGCAATTTTATATCCCATTGATTTCTTCGGCAGGTTCTTAATCAGGATATTTATAAGAGATAAAATATTTATCAAAAGATGTGCAGCTGGCAAAAAAATATTTAGCATTAGAAATAATGGTGACATTTACCCTTGTGACAGTTTTAATGGCATGGGAATGCATTTGCTTGGCAATATAAACAACAGATCTATCGATGACACAACATTCAGGATTCCATTTGTAGATGAAATTGAAAAGTGTTCTAATTGCTGGGCCAGGTACTTATGTGGTGGACCATGTGCATATACCCAAACAATCAACGGTGGAGACAGAATTATAGAGTCTGAATGTGAACTTACAAAATTTATATTAATGTTATCTTGCTATCTGTGGAGTGAAGTCAAATCAGTTTCCTCAGAAGAAGAACTGAAGGACTTAAATGATTTTATATCACTTGTAACCCATGCAACTAGTTGGTAATTTCCCTAAATATCATTTGAAAGGATGTGAATAGAATGTCAAATATCGTTACATTTAGTGAATACCTTTGTCTACTAAATGAGGAAGAAGACATATTAGCAATCGCAGTGTGCTAATTATCCGGTAATTGTTGTTGAAGAAGCTTGACACAAAGTCAAGCTTCTTCAAAGGTTATTGACAATTTGTCAAAAATGACTTATGTTATGTGGCACCATCTAAAATTTCAGTAGAGGAGAGTTTTATTTGAAGAGATTAAGAAATACTAAAATCATTTTTTTTATATGTTTATTTTTAAACCTAAATTTAATCATGTCTGTTCAAGCTGTATATTTGAAGACTTTAGGAATCTCCGCATCATTTATATCTATGCTATACGTTATTTCTCCAATATTCGGCGCAGCTCTTGAAGTACCTACAGGAGTTTTAGGTGATTACATTGGACGAAAAAAAACTCTTATTTTATGTGGATTTTGTTTTAGTGCATCAGCTTTACTATACCTTTTAGGAAAATCGCCCATTCATTTCCTAATGGTGGTTTTTCTGGAAGCATTGGGATGGAGCTTGTTTTCTGGCAATACAGAGGCTATTGTTGTGGAGGATTCACTAGCTAAAAAAACAGATATAAGCAAACAAATTGCTTTTTTTTATACTGGTCTCCCTTTAGGTGCAGCAATAGCAGGCTTCTTAAATACAGGGGTATCAATATATCTAGGTAATATTAACTTTAAAGTAATAATTCTATTATCTGTAGTAACAAAACTTATTGCATTAGCCTTAACTTTTTTTGTTAATGTTACTCCTTCTCAAATAGAGAAATCTAATAAATCCAACCCGTTTAAAGTTCTTGCAGATAGTATTTCATTAATAAGACGTGACTTTTTTTCATTGACTATGATAGTATATGAAGCTTCTGGAAGACTAGTCTTTTACTTGCCAATAATTATACAAATGCTCTTGCTGAAAAATGATGTGGATCTTAAATACTTTGGATTTCTCATAGCAACTACCCTGGTAATATCCACAGTGTTTCAAAACTTTTCTCATATAATAATTGAAAAGCTTAGTATTGAATTTATACTCAAAATTTCCCCTTTTGGTTTTGCAATTGGCCTGGCAATACTTTTAATCCCCAATCCAGTTGCAACTATCGCTGGTATGATTATGGTAGAAATAATCTCGCCACTTAGAGGACAATGTTTGGGAATACAGAGAAATAGAGTTGTCGAAAATAGCTATAGGGCTACGTATATATCTTGTTTATCCTTGCTGGTATCATTAGTTAACACCGTGTTTCTTATGATTGCAGGATTCTTTCTAGAATACTCTATTCAATTAGCTGTTGGTTTTCTTTTATTAATTTGCTTAATTGGCGGTCTTTCTACTGTAAGATTTATTACAAATATACCAAATGAAGTTAAGAATGAAGAACAAAAACAGGTTGTGTAGTAAAATTGGGAATGGCCATAGTACTTACCTGTGGTCATCCCTATGATCCTGCCTGTATCCTCCTGAAATAATCTTGTATTAACCACTTCAAGCAATATTTAGCAATGCAAGTACTACACTTAATTTAGTATACATAGAAAAAGAACACGGTACATACCGTGTTCTTCAATCGGGCGGGGATTAAGGCTTCAAACATTTGGGTTCCTTAGGTTGATACCAAAAGAAGTAAGATGCGCTAGAAGCAGCTAACATAGCACATATAGCTGCTAAACCTGCTAAGAGTCTGAGAATTTTTTGCTTCATTGTAAACATCCCCCTACCTAAATATATTAAGTTTTTCTATTGGTGCTCATCATCATAATAGCCTCGTTCTCGTAAAGTTATGTCTATTAATTCTGCTGCGTAATCAGCATTGCCGTCTATAATTAGTTGTTTTAAATGATGTAACTCTATATCATGAATATTTTCTTTCATAGAAATTTTCTGTCTGAGGTTGAAAATATAACTTATAAGCCAGAAAGAAAAGCTAATAAGTAAAACTGCATTTACGGCAATTAATAATATTGAAGATGCAGAAAAATCTCTAACATATGTTCCTTTTTCATCAATTAAGAGTATATTTCCTGTAATTATTATTAGATAAACAATCATTATTATTAAGTCTGGCAAGAATAATTTATTCTCTCTTACATTTACCTTTTTTACTTTCAAAACAATTACTATAGAGGCGATTTGAAATATTCTATCTGGTAAGGAAAAAATAAATTTATAAAGAACATGATTGTAAACATCGTTATATGTAAAACCACTTAATTTTATAAGGATTGGATAAAACAAGAACTCACTTGCCATTACAACTAAGGATGATAGAAAAAAGCCAAAAAATAATGAAAAAGGTTTTTGTTTAAATACTAGTGTCATTATTACATAAAATAATAATGTATTAAGTATAAAACGGAAGGAAAATGTAAAGAAAACATTTACAGTTAACGACGAAATAACCATTAATATGGCGCATAAAAAAATTCTAAGTATATTGTTCCTATTCTTAAAACTCAATAAGTCCTTATTTCCTGATACTATTAAAGTAGTAATTACTGTTAAGAGTTCCTCTGGAAAACTTACAAACAGTGCAGAAGTAACTAGTGTTTGAAGCATTGTATCCACACCTTCCTCACATAAAATACAATCATTCCGCAACAGAATGTTGCTTGTCTATAAATGAATAAAACTGCTCTGGACAAAGCAGTTTTTATATAGTAATTTTTTTCCTTATACTTATATTACAATAAAATTACAAAAATGTAAACACGTATTCCGAGAATTTCCCATAAATATATAATATTATACAAAAAACTGTCCGCTATTATATGATATAATCTATAAATAGTTTTGGAGATATCTTATTTTTCATATATTCTAAGGGGAGCGAAACATGAGAAAAGGGAGTTTTAGCAGAATAATGCTTTGTTTATTTATCATATCGGCACTGTCTGCTGGCTGCGGAAGTGAAAGGCAGGTAGAAAACCGTAAAAACGTGCTTGTGAATAAAACGGGAAATAATAGTGTGGACGCGGCTTCTCAGGGTAATGCAAAAAAAAACGGCACAACGCACGCCGGGGATAAAAAGAATAGTGCCGGATCAGAGATTAAGGCTAAAAGCCTGCTTGCGGGCAGGACCATTTGCATAGATCCCGGGCACCAGTTGAAGGGGAACAGCGGGCAAGAACCGATTGCGCCAGGCAGCAATATTATGAAGGACAAAACAACTTCCGGAACATCCGGGGTTGTGACAAAAATTCCCGAATACGAGCTGAATCTGCATATTTCACTGCTGATAAAGAAGAAGCTGGAGGAGCATGGGGCAAGGGTCATAATGACCCGCGAAACAAATAATGTAAATATCAGCAATATAAACAGGGCGAAGATGGCAAACAAGAGCAATGCCGGACTGGCCGTAAGGATTCACGCAGACGGGGCTGCTGACAGTAAAATAAGAGGGGCATCGGTGCTCTATCCCGGGGGAAAGTATATTAAGGACGGCGACATGCTGAAAAAGAGCAAGATCGCTGCGAAAAAAGTAACCGAGAGCATTAGGAAGAATTCGGCTGCAGTATCTGTGAAATCGGTGGAGAGGAATGATCTGACGGGATTTAACTGGTCTGAGGTTCCTGTTATACTGGTTGAAGTCGGGTTTATGTCAAACCCTGCTGAAGACAGGTTGATGAAAACAAAGAAATACCGTGAGAATATGGCAGAGGCAGTGGTACTCGGTATTGTAGAATATTTTAAGAGTTGACTTTCATGATGTGATTATACAATACATGGTCACTATGGGACAAAAATTTATTTGACTTTAGAATACTGGAAGCGTTGCTGGCATAAGAATATCGTATAAAAGATTTTATTGTGAGGTGGCCAGATAATGCGAAAGGTTGTAAGTATTGCTGTTGTATGTTTTATGATAATTACTGTATTTTCAGGATGCGCTATACTACAAAAGCTCGGATTGCAGGAGAGCGATAATGATGAACTTCGCCCGGTAAGCAGTATTGCTATAGGCGAGGATGAAGCAAAAAAACTTAGTGATAATACTCAGATACGCCTTTACTTTGCCAATGCGGAAAATAAGAAGCTTAAGTTGGAAATAAGGTATATTCCAATGAGCGAAGCAAAGAAAAGTGTAAGCAACCTGGCAAACGTGATAGTAACCGAGCTCATAAACGGACCAAGCAAGGATAGCGGACTGAAAGCCACAGTTCCGAAGGAAGCTAAGCTTGCTTCAAAGGTAAAGGTAGATACCGAAACAGCAACAGCAACTGTTGATTTCAATAATGATTTTATTAGTAAGCATCCCGGAGGCAAAGATGCAGAAAGGCTTACTATTTATTCCATAGTTAATTCGCTTACCGAATTGAAGGAAATTCAAAAAGTAAGATTTACCATTAACGGAAAGAAAACAAAGGAGTTCAAGGGTAATTTCCAGTTCGACGTCCCGTTCCCAAGGACAGAATCTTTAATAAGCAGGGAAATAGCCACTCCAAGCTCTGTTACAACAACTGATGCGAAAGATATAAAAAAGGATGGTACAGAAAAAGACACAAAGAAAACAGATGAAAAGAAAAAGGATGACAAGAAGGATGGAACAAAAACCGGGGACAGTGAAGAAATGCTGGAGGATGACGCAAGCGGCGCTTTTGGGGATGAAGATGTTATAGAGCAGCTCGATGGCGAACCCCTTGAATAAAGATACTTTTTAGAATAAGCCTGACAGGCTTATTTTTTTTGTATCCAACCAGGGACCCTGCATGCAGCAAGCCCTGGTTGGATGCTTGTTATAGATACAGAAACATCCCATATAATTCATAAGGCAGTACATTTTCAGGATATACTGAGAAGCTGTTTTCTACATAATGATTGAATATGCCCATTACTTCTTTACGGTATTCGGCTGTCATCCGTTCAAACCTGATATCCATGTTTATTTATCTCCGTTGGAGTTGAATTATGTGAATTATACATTTCTTCAATGCAGGAGCCCAATCGTCTGATGCCCTCTACGATTCTTTCCTCTGGCATGTTTGAATAGTTTATTCTCATAGTATTTTCTTTTGGGATGCATGGGAAGAAAGAACCACCGGGAACAAAAGCAACTCCCGTTATAAGACTTCTTTTAAGCAAGGCTCTGCTGTTTATGCACTCAGGAAGCTCAGCCCAGGTAAAGAGCCCTCCGCCGGGTCTGTTGAATTTCGCATAAGACGGAAAATATTTTTCCATAGCTTCAACTATTGTATCTCTGCGCAACTTATAAACCTCACGGAGCTTTAGAATCCGTTCATCCAGGTTGTATTCCTCCAAATACCGGTTTAGCTGTATCTGGCTTATGGTGGAGGTGTGGAGGTCGGCGCCCTGCTTTACCAGAGCAAGTTTTTCTATAATCCTTGCTTCGGCTGCTGCCCAGCCGATGCGCATTCCGGGGCAAAAGGTTTTTGAAAACGTACCTAGATAGATGACCTTTCCGTTTTTATCCATTGATTTTACCGACGGTTGGATTTTGCCATCGAAGCTCAATTCGCCGTATGGATTATCCTCCACTACAATAACTTTGTGCTTTTCTGCCAGTACGGCAAGAGCTTCTCTTCTTTCTACAGACCATGTCCTTCCTGTAGGATTTTGGAAGTCGGGTATGACATAAATCAGTTTTTTACACGGATTGGCAGACAGGGCTCTGTCAAGCTCTTCCGGCAGCATACCCTGACTGTCTGTGGGGACTTCTACAAATTTCGGGCCGTAAGCCCTGAATGCATTCAAAGCACCCATGTAGGAGGGACTTTCACAAAAAATTGCATCTCCTTCATCGATGAAAGCCTTGCCTATCATATCAAGTGCTTGCTGAGAGCCATTGGTGATCAGGATCTCGTCTGAGCTGACAGAAGTTTTGAATATCCTGTTCATCCTGCCGGCGATTTTTTTCCTCAATGGGATATAACCCTCCGTAGTAGAGTATTGAAGAGCTTTTTGGCCTTCTTCAAGTAGCACTTTTACAGATATTGCAGCCAGCTCTTCGGTAGGAAAAAGCTCCGGAGCCGGGAGGCCTCCGGCGAAGGATATGATCTCGGGATTTTCCGTTATTTTTAGAAGCTCTCTGATCTCAGATGCTCTGATGTTTTCCATACGTTTTGCAAAGTTAAAAGTTTTCATATAGTTGTCCTGCCTTTCTTCAGACCGGTGATGCTTTTAAACAATAGGCCTGATTTCAATAAGTTTCAGTTTCTTTGAATTTGTTATGCCGGACAGGGTTTCAGTTATGGATTTGCATAATCGCTGTATACCCGGTCTGATACTATCCTTGTCCGGATAAGTATAGTTCAGCCTGATGTAGTTTCCTCCCCTTGCTCCTATGTAAAAGGTAGTACCTGGTACATATACGACTCCGTTTTCTGCTGCTTTTGCAAGAAGAGATGAGTGCGGTATTTCCTCCGGCAGCCTGCACCAAAGATAAAATCCTCCGAGGGGCTTGTTCCATACAAGCTCCTCCTGTGGATATTCGAGAAGAGCGTCGATCATTATGTCTCTTTTCTCGCGATACTCGCAGCAGATTTTTTTCAGGTGGGGTTCGAGCAGACCGCTTCGTATAAACCTGTCTACAAGCCATTGCGATATGCTGTTGGCATGAAGGTCGGACATCTGCTTCACCATTGAAAATTGACTGATTACAGGCTTTGGAGCTACCATCCATCCAATCCTTATACCGGGGAACAAAATCTTGGAAAAAGTACTCAAATATATTATATATCCATATTTATCCAATTCCTTCAGTGTCGGAATTCTGCCTCCTTCAAACCGGAGTTCTCCGTAGGGATCATCCTCCAGAATAAGAGTTTTTTTTCTATATGCCAGCTCGATGAGTGCTTTCCTTCTTTCCAGACTCATGCTTACGCCTGATGGATTCTGGTAAGTGGGCATGGTATAGATGAATTTGGGGCGATATCTTTGAAGAGCCTGCTCCAGAAGGTCTACTCTCATTCCGTTATAGTCAACAGGAATACCGATAACTCTTGCGCCGACTGCCTGGAAGATCTGAAGCGCGCAGAAGAAGGAAGGCTCTTCGACAATGACTACATCGCCGGGGTCGATAAATACTCTTGCCGCCAGATCTATGCCTTGCTGGGAACCGGAGAGAACAAGCACTTCTTCAGCGGTACATCCTATACCCTTTTTTTGCATAAGCCCGGCTATACTTTCCCTTAAGCCCGAAAACCCCTCTGTGGGCGTGTGTTTGAGTGCGAAATGTCCGGGTTGCTCTGAAAGCTCTGCTTCAATACCTCTGAGGGCTTCTACCGGGTCTGTTTCATAAGATGAAATGCCTGCTGCAAAAGAAATAACATCATCTCTGTTTGCAGCCTCCAGAAGTTCTCTTAAAAGCGGCCCGCCTGACCGTTCTGCCATCTGGCTGAAAAACTGCCGCCATACCGGAGGTTCGTAGACCCCATATTCATTGGAAACTTGTGACAGATGTGAGAGTACAATAGTACCCTTTCCTACATGTGAGTCTACAAGGCCATCGGCTTTAAGCTCCCTGTAAGCATTTAGTACAGTGCTTCTGTTTATTCCCATACTGTCTGCCAGCTTTCTTTCTGGAGGCAATATACAGCCTGCGGTAAGACTGTTATCCAGAATCATGGATCTTATTTGGTCTCTTATTTGGATATATACCGGTATCTTAGAATCTCTGTCAATTTTAATATTCATAGGTACACCACTCTTTTTTTGTATTTGGACTAATCCAATTATATTTTACAACATTATACTATTAAAATAAACATCCAATTGGTACTTTTTTTAACCATCCAATTTTGTGGTTTTTGCAAAAAAAAACAAGATATTGGTTATATTTCATGCCATATACCTTGTCTAAAATTTTTCTTCGATTTCCTTTATTGTGCTAAAGAATCAGCAGTCTATAAAATAGGCTATTTCCAGATTCTTTTCTTTTGCGAGATCAAGGAATGTATCACGTATTCTGATGATTGGCTTGCATATATTGTTCGGAGGAATAAATGCTACTTCTCCGATGTTGCCTGAACTGAGCATAACCTTACTTCCTGTGTAGTATGATGCAAGGTTGTTCAGAAACGTATTGACTATACTTAAGTTAAAGCTGTTTACACACTCATCCCGGAATATTTTGAAAGCTTCAAAAGGTGTAGCCCTCTTTTTGTATACCCTGTCGGATGTAACTGCATCATACACATCCGAAACAGCGATTATTTTCGAATAGATACTGATTTTGTCGGCTGTCAGCCTTAAAGGGTACCCTGAACCGTCTTCGCGCTCGTGATGCTGAAGAACGGCTAAAGCTATATCCTGATCAAGCAGCCGTATATTTTTCAGCATATCATAACCATATAGGGAGTGTTTCTTCATTATGTCAAACTCTTCAGGAAGCAGTCTCCCTGGCTTGTTGAGGATTTCAGATGGGACTTGGGTTTTACCCACGTCGTGAAGCAGTCCTGCAGAAATCAGCTTTTTTATTTCATGCTGCGGGAGCTTTAGCCATTTTCCGATGAGCATAGAGTAAAGCGATACATTCATACAGTGTGTATATGTATATTCATCAGTACTTTTTACTTTATCAAGAAGGGATATTATTGTATGCGTCTCATTAATGTTACTGATTATCGAACTGGAAATATTGTTCAGCTTTTCTTCATCCAGCTTCCGCCCTTCAGCTATGCTGCAAACCAGCTCTTTTATTTCCCTGACGCTGCACCTGTATGCCGATTCCATTCTGGCAAGTTTTTCTTCAGGGCTGTCTGTATCTGAGGCTACATGCATTCCATAAACGTATATGTACTTTACATCCCAGAGCTTCAGCCTATCGATAATATATTTATTTAGGACAGTATCCTTTGATACAATCACAGTTCCCTGCTGATTGAAGATATCCTTTGCGAGTATGTCACCTTCAATGCAGTCTGAAACCGAAACATATCTCCTGTTCATCAAAAATCCTCCGTTATATGAGTTTTTCATTTGTGAGGCTAAAGAGAAAAATAATGGGTTATGAAAAAATAAAACCGCAGCCAGGCTGCGGTTAGGTATTTCTCCTGTCGCTTGGCAACCCGGCTGTCATAGTATATACTTTAGACCCGTGGCTTTGTGTCCTTATTTTTCAATAAGTTTACTCTTTACACAGCAAGTATTGATTTTTCATAGATTTTATCAAAAACAACAGAATACGACTTAATAATACAATATTTTCAGTAGACTATCAAGGGTTATTTCTGGTGCCTACACTGTAAAAGTGTGGTATTTTTCTTTATCTTATGATGTTAGTGTTATCATTCCAAAAGGTGTTATTTTCTTCACTGAAAAACTCCTAAATATATGAAAAAGCCGGATTCACTATGATATAATCTATTATAAAGCCAGTAATCATATTAGAAATGGATATCAGCTATGGAATTTTTGTCAGGTATGGTAGAGAGAATTACATTTGAAAATGAGGAAAACGGATTTACCGTTATTAAAATAAAGTCCAGGGGCTTTCAGGACCTTGTTACTGTTGTGGGCAATATGGCTGCTGTCAATATCGGCTCTGTAGTAAAGCTGCAGGGTGATTGGAAATGTGACAGCAAATACGGCAAGCAGTTTAATGTGCATTCCTATACTGAAATGGTACCTGCCACTGTGGCTGGTATTGAGAAATACCTTGGCAGCGGCCTGATTAAAGGCATCGGATCGGTTAATGCAAAAAGGATTGTGAAAAGGTTCAAGGAAGATACTATACGGATTATTGAAGAAGAAACAGATAGACTTATAGAGGTAGAAGGAATTGGATACAAAAGAGTTGAGATGGTCAAAAAAGCCTGGCAGGAACAGAAGGAAATCAAGAATGTCATGATATTTCTGCAAAGCTATGGTGTATCAACCTCCTACGCTGTAAAGATATATAAGACGTATGGCAATGACAGTATAAAAATAGTTAAAGAAAATCCCTTCAAACTTGCAGATGATATCTGGGGAATCGGATTTAAAACCGCAGATAAAATAGCTCAAAAGCTTGGATTTGACGCTAATTCATACGAGCGCTGCCGTGCAGGGCTCATTTATGTTTTAAATGAGCTGTCCAATGACGGTCATTGCTTTGCTACCAGGGAGCAGCTTATTTCCGAAACGGTAAAAATGCTGGAGCTCACGAAAGAAAACATCAGCTCAACAATAGAAAAAATGATTATTGAAAAATCAGTTATACTTGACTATGAAAATTCAATCTACCTTCCAACCTTCTATTTCAGTGAAGCAGGGGTTGCAAAAAGAATAAAAGAAATAACAAGTTTGAGAAGCGATTCGGCCAATCTGAATATCGACGGAATAATCTCTCAAACCCAGGAAGAACAGTCAATAGCTTATGACGATGTACAGATAGAAGCAATAAAGAAAGCTGCCGACTCAAAATTTATGGTGCTTACAGGTGGTCCGGGAACTGGAAAAACAACAACAACGCTTGCAATAATCAAGGTATTTGAGAAAATGGGGCTTAAGGTCTTACTAGCTGCCCCCACAGGCAGGGCAGCAAAGCGCATGTCCGAAGCTACAGGGATGGAAGCAAAGACTATACACCGTCTTTTGGAGTACAAGCCCCCGGAAGGTTATAACAAAAATGCGGATAACCCGCTGGAAGGCGATGTACTCATCGTAGACGAATCATCAATGATTGACATCATCCTGATGTATAACCTGCTTAAAGCCATATCAAACGGTACTATAGTATTGCTTGTAGGAGACGTAGACCAGCTTCCGTCTGTCGGGGCCGGTAACGTGCTGAAGGATATAATAGACTCGGGAGTTGCAAGTGTGGTAAGGCTTACAAGGATATTCCGCCAGGCTCAGGACAGTATGATCATAACTAACGCCCATAGGATAAACAAAGGGGAATTCCCGAATCTGAGGGGCGGAAAACAAAGTGATTTCTTCTATGTAGAAGCTGAACCGGAGAAAATAGTATCACAAATAAAAGAGCTGTGCCTTAAAAGGCTGCCTAATTACTTCAAGGTGAATCCGATAAAGGATATCCAGGTTCTTTGCCCCATGCAAAGAGGAGAATCGGGAGCATATAACTTGAATCAAGTGCTGCAGGAAGCTCTTAACAAGTCCAGTGAAAGCATTAAATACGGTGGAATCAGCTTCAAGCTAAACGACAAGGTGATGCAAATAAAAAACAACTATGATAAAAACGTGTTCAACGGTGACTTGGGAAAGATAACAAAAATAGATACAGAAGAAAAGTCGGTAACAATACTGTTTGACGATAATGAGGTTGAATACGATATAGCCGAGATGGACGAGGTTGTCCTGGCTTATGCAACAACCATACACAAAAGCCAGGGCTCAGAATACAGGATAGTTGTCGCTCCCTTTACGATGCAGCATTTCATGATGCTGCAAAGGAATCTTCTATATACATGTGTAACCAGGGCTAAAAAAGCAGTAGTTCTTGTGGGCACAAAAAAAGCTGTTGCATATGCGATCAAAAACAACAAGAACATCCTCAGGAACACTATGTTGTCAAAACGCTTATCTGATTTGCAGGCACCTTAATTCGCAATATACTCAAACTCACCTCTGCTCCCATTATATTTTACGGTTTTCTGTGTCTGGTTGCTGCTGAAGGCTATCTTAAAGGCCTTGCTCTGAGCTCTGCTTACGTATGAGTTACTGGTTCTGCCCATCGAAGATTGCCATTGGTAAATCTTTATTACACTGCCGTTTTCCACCTGACTGGACAGCAGGATGCACAAATACTCAACCGGTTTAAACAGGGAATATTGGCTGTAGGGCAAATATACTCCTGTGGTCGGACATTGGGAATACAACTGCTGGTTTGCACGCGCACTCTGGGCAAGGCCGAAAACCATTCCTTTTGGCTCCCTCTGGTTATTGGTAATCATATATTCTTCCTGGTCAAGCCCCTCTTGTGAAACTGGATTTTCAAACATGTTGTCTGCGAATTTATAGTTTTTTCCGGGTATTGAAGGAGCTATTGAATTGACTCTGATCACACTCCCTTCTTCAATATCGTTCAGGGAGCAAAAAACACTGTATTCAGGACTCCACTCAAATACATTGTTCTGAAAAGGTTTTACTGCTACCCATACAATATGCTTTGTATATGGAGTGGGGTCTGCATACAGTTTTACGAAGACCAGCTTTTCTTCAGCCTTATTGATTATGCTAAGATCTTCCGGGTTAAAAGTCACGGTGAGCGTATATGTCCCCACAGTTTCTTCTCCCTTCCAGGATAATTTGATACTGCTCTTCAAATAGTATAACTCGGGATATCAATTTCCAGCTCGTTAGGACGGTGTATGTTTAGTTGAACTACATCCAGTCTATCGTGGTTAAGGCGCAAAACGCTTCCAATTGTTGTGGCAGCTGGCCTGTCGGGATAGAGGAATACGGTGTCTGTACAGGCATATATGAAGTGTACACGCGGTCCATCTCCGTAGTAAGACAGATCTTCCATGAATATCGACCTGTCCCCGTCTGACGCTACCTGGCAGGCGAGGATGATGAGGGAGGAGTTCGGCAGAATATATGGATTTATTGCATTTATAAAAGCTCTCGGCGGTATGTCTCCGGCACCATATCCTACTCGGACAACGGGATCTCTTCCGTTATCGGAAGAGATCTGGAAAGAATTTGCTGTTCCGTGGGTAGCGATAATCACCTGCGAAAATTCATTTCCTCGCCGCTGGTAACGTGCTATTTGCGTTGTGATATCATCCAACCCATTTGCCTGGATATTTACGCAGCTGGCACTCCGTTCGCATAATGCTGCTGCATATTTCTGACCTGTAGTATGATTATGATTATCATTCCAAATAATCAATCGGGTTTTCATTTATATGTCCTCCACATGAAATAATTGTCTGGCCTGTGAACAAAGGGCATCACCGGAGGGCTTGTAAAACTCCGGTGATACTTCGGTTTTAGGGCAAAGTTGTCGAAAGCGGCTCAGGCATATACGAACATACCTTTCTTTTGGTCATATACGATATTTTTTTCTATGTCACTGCCTGAATATGTTATATCCAGAGTTTTACTTCCGACCTGGCTGATTACCATATCGTTCTGCGTATTTGCAAGCATTACGACACTTATTTTTTCAAGAGGTGTGAAAATACCGTACTGATTGTAAGGTATTACGGCTGCATTTAGGGTGTTTACTTTATAGTTCGTGTTGTTTACAATGACATCCTGTGCCATACCAAAGGTCAGACTATTATAAGCCGAGTCTTTATTGAGAACCATGAACTGACCGCCGGTGAGAGGCTTTTCCGGTGGAGGTTCTGTCCTTTTCTGGAATATGGCCTTCTCAAACGGATAGCATTTCTGGTCAACTACATCGTTCTCGTGGGACATCTTATTTATCACCGTTCCGTCGTCCAGTTCTACCTTATTGGAACAATATAAGGCATAGTTTTCCTCCCACGTAACCGTATTACTCATAAATGGCTTAAAGCTTACCCATGCAACATTTTTGCTGCCTATCCCGTTTGTTTTAACCTGTTTGAATATGGTAATATTTTCACCGGCTTCGTACAGAGCGGCAAGATCTTCCTTCTTAAAATTGATATTGAGGTTGTATTGCATTATATTTTCCTCCTAATTCAGATTGTTTTGAATAGTTAACTATCGCAGTATTATTATGATGAGAATTGATAAGATTATCTTATTTTCATGCTGAGATGCAAATAGCAGGGATAATGTTCAAATATAGCATGCAAAATGCATATCCTACCAGCCTATAATCTGCTTGAACTCCTTTATATATTTCCTGCTGACGGGGACAGTACCTTCCCATGACTCCAGTTTCAGCATGAGCGTGCTGTTAAACCATGGTGTTACCTCCAGAACCTTGTCCAGGTTGATCAGATAGTTTTTGTGGCACCTGAAGAACCTGTCCGACAGGTGTTTTTCTAAATATGACAACGAGTGCCTGTTTTCAAAAGAGGATGCTTTATTAATAATGCTGAACACCCTGCCGGTTTCTGCCTGGAAGAAACAAATATCCTTTTCATTTTTTAGCAATATGCGTTTTTCATACATGACTGCAACCCTGCCTGTATGAGAAGACTTGCGGCCAGTTCCTTGTGCCTGGTATTTTTTTTGCACATCCCGGGTTTTTTTTATTAAGGTTGTTTATGGTCTCCTCCAACTGCACGGCAGACAGTGGTTTTGATAAAAAAAATATGGACTCCAGCTTGCATATGTCTATGAGGGTAGGGTTGCTTTCAAACATAAATACTATTTCCGTTTCCCTTTTTTCTCCCTGTATCTTCTTTGCGGCTTTTATCCCTGAGGGTATATCCATATCAATAAATGCCGCATCAGCTTCCAGCTTGCTTATTTCTCCGGCAAACAGGGACGGAGCAGACACCATCAAAAGGCTTGAAATCTGGGGGAGCTTGTTCAGCTCGCTCTCCAGCTTTGCCAAAAAAGATTGATTATCCCCTATAAGTACGACTCTCATTTAAATTCCTCCTCGTTCTCGTTCTGATTGATACACTATAGATTATTGACAACAATCTGCAGAGGTTTTAGCTGAGTACCAGCGCAAGAGCATATGGGTGGTGTTTACGTATTTACCATAAAATAACATATTGAAAATAATCACTTAACATAGTTTGGTTATTATATTGTTAAACTAAATTTAAGGAGGAAAGAAGAATGTCAAAAAGCAAATCAACCGTTAATCACTTGAAGCCGTCTATTACTGCTTTGCTGACTGTGGTAATGCTTGTAGTAACGTTTACTGTTTTGGCAAGTGCTGAATATGTCTCAAATGCTGCCTCTGTCAACTATAACGTTTACTACGGATCACTGCACAATCATTCAAATGTGTCGGACGGCACAGGAACACCTGCACAGGCATATGCATATGCAAGAGACACTGCAGGCCTTGATTTTTTTGCCCTTGCCGACCATGCTGAAAGCATATCTTCGACAGAATGGACGTCCATAAAAAATGCTGCTGATACTTATAACCAGGATGGTACATTTGTTGCATTACATGGATTTGAGTGGTCTCATTCAACCTATGGACATGTTGCAGTCATCAACACAACAGACTACTGTAAGAGTACCAGTCTGGCCACAAATACTTTCAGTGAGCTGATAACATGGTTATCATCAAGAAATTGCGTCGCATTCTTTAATCACCCCGGACGCCAGGATTCTATAGGAAGTGAGTTTAACCACTTTTCAACAACGCCAAGCAGCAAATTTGTCGGAATGGAGTTGTGGAATAAAAACGATCCATTCACTACCTATTACTACAATGACGGCTATTATCCAAACGACGGGAGCAAAGGGTATTTCGATGAAGCCAACACCCGCAGGTGGAAAGTAGGAGCAGCAGGTGCACATGATAACCACAGCGGCACATGGGGGACTGAAAACGACTACCGCCTTGCAATACTGGCAACTGCCAAAACAAGAGCTTCCATATATGAAGCCCTGCAAAACAGAAGATTTTTTACCACGCTGGATAAGAACATTACCTTGTCACTTGAAATAAGCGGATCCCAGATGGGTTCAACCATAAGTGCAGGAACATACGATGCAGTTATAAAAGCAGGAGACGGGAACTCTGAAGTATTTTCTGAAGTGAAGCTGTTCAAAAACGGGACAGCAATATATACATGGACTCCAAACAGCACGAATCCTGTTATTACACAAAGTCTTACTACCTCCACTGGTGATTATTACTATATTAAAGTAAAACAGGCAGACGGCAATGAGGCAATTTCCTCTCCTGTGTATATACAATGAGGAACTCTTTGCTTTGGCATAAAGATGGGCAAAAGGACTTAACTTATACAAATTGTTGTAAAAATCGGAAAATCACTTATTCAAATAATTCTTATAAAGCTCTGGCTGATTACTATAAAGGTGCGAGAAACAGTAAATTCAGGGACCGCCGTTCGTGGCGGTCTCAGATCTTTACTCAATGTCCGCAGCAGCCTCCGCACTTGTGTATATTCGGGCATTCTCCACCCCCGGACTTCCTTGACTGAACTATATTCACACTCTTAAACACGGTTTCAAGCTCATCGCAGCCACATTTCGGGCATTTTATAGTCTTATTGTCCCTGTCACTCATCTTTGCCATTATGTTAAACTCTTCTCCGCAGTTTTTGCATTTCAAATCATAAAAGGGCATTTTTATAACCTCCATTATGCGATTTTATAAAATTATAGCATATGATTTGCGTGTTTCAAACCCTTATGTCAAAACTGCCGCTATCCTCCGGACGGGTTTCTGTTTCCGGAACAGACCTTTCTCCTGCATACATAACCATAATGCCTGCTATCAGGTAACAGGCACATACATTATACAGTATTGAAGCCGGAAAAACGCTGATTCGGGAAAGCGGGATTACCACCAGTGAGAGAAGTCCCAGCAGAAATGCCAGATATATCATATATCCCAGGCTGTTGCCTAATCTGGAAGTGAATCTCGAAACAGCTCTGGTAAAAGCTTCAAAAACAGATACATCATCCCATACGAGTGCATAGGACAAATAAAAAATCAAAAGCGCGACAAAAAAGTAAACAAAAATTACAGGTAAGAAAGCTATACCAAATGCTATGGCAAGGTATCCGATTACTCTTAATCCGAGGAAACGGTTCCAGTAGTGACAGCCAAAATGTATAAAATCTTTTATAGACGACTTTTCGTCCTTTCTGTATGTGTTTGCTATACAGCCCAGGAAGCCGCCCTCAAGGAATGCTGTAAAAATCGAAAAGAGCAGGACACTGCAAACTATATATAGGCTGCTCCACGGTGCCGGTATAGTAGTATATGGCGACAGTATGGAGTTTTGGAAGCCGGTATTTGTACTAAAGCTGATAAGGTCTGGAAAAGCATCTACTATATTCTTCAGGCTGGGCAATGACGAAGGCAGAGTAAATTTCAACTGGAATGAGGGAATTTTCGATATATTTATAAATACCCCTGACGACAGGTAATTCAGCAGTAGAACTACTGAATCACTTACTACTGGTATAAGTAAAAGCCATAAATTCTTTCTTATTATTTTCGCTCCCCTGTTTGCTGCATCAGTATATGTCAAAGGACTGCCTCCCTCTTCCATTTTATGTTTTATAGTGCTAAAATTACTATACCACATATGAAGGGTTTGGTAAAATATATGAGAGTAAAAACCCGGCTTTCGGCGGTTGCAATATCTGCAGCAGCTGTTGTTTGTACAGTACTGATACTTTGCATCAGTATTGCTTTCGGATTTTATTTTGGCCCGGAAAAGGATAGGCCGAAATCACCGGCTTTGATCATCAAAAATGAAAACTCATACTATAATACTTTGCCTGAATGGGTTCACGTTGGTAAGGGCGGGTATAAGCTTGTATTTGCGGTTAACGCTCCGGAACCCGGTGAAGACTACTCGAGAGAGGAGAACCCCTCAGCCGGCAGAACACCGATGGTATTCGCAGTATTGGACCCCTTAAAAAAAGAAATATGCCAGGTTGAGAACAATATATATAGGGATAATGTGGACGATGAAAGTAGCAAAGTTTCGCTTACGCCGGGCAAAAGATACGGTACGATAATGCTTGGAAACGGGATGTTTGCTTATGAAGATGATGGGCAATATATAGACTATGGTGTATATTTTACTTTCAACGATAAGGCCGAGCCTGTACTGTCTTCCTACGGCGGTTCCCATCTGGCCTATATCAGTCAGGGAGGACTGTTCGGAAGGCCGTTTATAAATTTATATTCCCTGGCAGGAGGTATGTTCTCAGGCGGAGGTTTTATACAAGGACAGCCTGAGCAAAAGAAGGAGATTTCCATAGCTGCAGGGAGCCTTGTAGGATGGGTGGGTAATTATGAATTACTTTTTTCAACTTCAAGATTGAACAGAAAATTCCAGTATGTTGACATGCATGATCTGTGGCGTGTACCGGCACAAGGGGGCAAGCCACGGAAAATACGCGATAATGTACATAATCCATTATTTTATTCTGATGACGCTGTAATAGTTTTTGCTGAAAGGGAAGAAAACAACTCTTACAGTGTACAAAAAATGCAGCTTGATGGACATGTTGAGAAAATGGTGCGGTTCAGGTACACTCCAAAAACTGATGAAATGCCTGCATTGAGTATTACCAACAGGAAGCAGAATCAAAACTTTGATATTTGCTATACAGCTGATGCAGAGGGTGGGAAAAAGTCGATTATGGCAGTAAATTCACAAAGCAGGGATGTCAGAACTCTGGTAAAGGGACAGGATATCATAGGGCCTGTTATTTCATCATACAAAATCGATGGGGGAGAAGGTAAATATATGCTATATTTTTCAGAAGAAGAAGGAAGTACAAAAGCTTACGTCATTGATAATATGGGAAATGTACAGTCTGAGATATACGGAATGCTTGCATCAGCCCCTTCAGAATCTTACAGGAAAGCAGAAAGTGAGTAGTATGAATATATTCCCACTGTTTTAAGAACTCTTATTTTCCCAAAAAACTTGAAGTTGCCGTACTGAAATAGTAAAATTAAAAATATATATTAATAAGCGGCATATTATTAATATATGCTGATAAAGTTGTGTGTAATAGCGGCAATAAGGTAAAACCTGTTAAGATCAAGACTGAGATATAAAGGCTGATACAGCTTTGAACAAAGTACTATCTGAGTCTTTTTTCAAGTCTTTTTCCTGTTTGGGTACAAGTCTAATTTTTTTGTTGAAGGAGAGTATATATGTCTGACAAAAAAAGGGTAGCGGTTATTTTCGGTGGGCAGTCTTCAGAACATGAAGTATCCAGAGTTTCAGCCGAATCTGTTATAAAAAACATAAATAGGGATAAGTATGATGTAGTAATGATAGGTATTACTAAGGATGGTAAGTGGCTTACATATAGCGGCCCTGTAGAGAAACTGAGCAGTGGGGAATGGGAAAAGGAAGCTGAAGATAATGTGAAAAAGGGAATACAATTACCCTGCGGCAATTCTGCCAGATATATATTTGCAGCTGCCGGAGCAGAAGAGATGGACAAAAAAATCGATGTGGTTTTTCCCGTACTTCACGGCTGCAATGGAGAAGACGGTACAATACAAGGACTTTTTGAACTAGCAGCTATGCCTTATGTAGGTTGCGGGGTTTTGGGGGCAGCTTTGGGTATGGATAAGGCCTATTCGAAGATTATATTTGAAAAAGCAGGTATACCCCAGGGCAAATATCTTGTTTTCAGCAGAAAGCAAGTAGAAAATGATATGGAAGCAATAATAGGAAAAGTTGAAAGCGAACTGGAATATCCTTGTTTTGTAAAGCCTTCAAATGCAGGCTCTTCAGTAGGTGTCGGTAAGGCTCACAATAAGGCTGAGCTGATTAAGACTTTGGAAAAAGCAGTGAAGTATGACAGAAAAGTATTGGTTGAGGAGTTTATCAACGGCAGGGAGGTAGAATGCGCTGTTCTTGGAAATGACGAGCCTGTTGCCTCCACAGTCGGTGAGATAATACCGTGTAATGAGTTTTATGACTATCAGGCAAAATATGTGGCTAATGATTCAAAATGTGTTATTCCTGCAAACCTTGATGATGAAACAGTGCAAAAAATCAGGAATTACGCTGTAAAGGCTTTTAAATCCCTTGATTGTGCCGGACTCTCAAGAGTTGATTTTTTTGTTCACAAGGAAACCGGAAAAGTATACATTAATGAAATTAATACACTTCCTGGCTTTACCAGTATAAGCATGTATCCAAAACTGTGGGAAGCGTCGGGAATACCGTACGACGAGCTCATAGACAGGCTAATAGGCCTTGCACTGGAAAGGTTTGAGGACAACAGGAAGGCAATTGATGCTTGATAATAATAAACAGTGAAGGTATACTGCCGAAGAATGAGAGCATAACTACTGAAAAATGAATTATTTCATATAGGAAATTATTTTGATAAGTTTAAAAGCAGCATAATTAACAAAAGAAAAATTTCTATTATCAATTGTCAATGTACGTTGCCAATTGTATTTTGTTGGGGGTAAAATAAATGGACAACAGACCTATAGGCGTATTTGATTCGGGTCTAGGCGGCCTTACGGTTTTGAAGGAAATAATGGAGCTTTTACCGTCAGAGAGTCTTGTTTATTTCGGTGACAGCGGAAGAGCTCCTTATGGTACAAAATCCAGGGAGACTATTATAAAATACACCTTTCAGGATATAAGATTCCTGCTCAACCAGGATATTAAGATGATCGTTATCGGATGTAATACTGCAAGTGCATACAGTTATGAGCAGGTCAGGAGCTGTTTTGATATTCCGGTAATTGAAGTGGTCCGACCAGGGGCAGCAGCTGCTGTAAGGGAGACTGCAAACAAAAAGGTAGGGGTAATAGGAACACCGGGAACCATTGGAAGCGGTGTTTATGAAAAGGCTATAAATGGTATTGATAATTCCATCAAAATATTTTCCAAAGCATGCCCGCTTTTTGTACCTCTTGCAGAAGAGGGATGGTGGGATAATGACATTGCATTAAGAACAGCTGAAGAATACCTTATCCCTTTAAAAAATGAAGGTATCGATACTCTCGTTTTGGGGTGCACACATTATCCGCTTTTGATCAAAACCATATCCCAAGTAATGGGGGATGGCGTAAAGCTTGTGAGTTCAGGCCTGGAGGTAGCAAAAGTGGTAAAAGATATTGTAATGTCTGACAGCTTGCAGCGTGACGGCCATATAAGTCCGGTATACAGGTATTATACAAGTGACAGTGTGGAAAAATTTGAAGCATTGGGCAACTCATTTTTGCAAAGGAATGTGTGCTCGGCAGAAAAGGTAGATATAGAAAAATATTAGTACAGGATAAACTCTTTATTAATGAGAGGTGCGTGTTTAGTGGAGACTTCCTTGAATAAAAACGTTATTATTTCAGTAAAAGGCACTCAGACTTCCGTAAACCAGGATGTCAGCGAGCTGGAGCTTTTAACCGAAGGTAAATACTACAAAAAGGGCAGCAGCTATTTTGTGACATATAAGGAAAGTGAAGTAACCGGTATGGAAGGTACTACCACTACGTTGAAAATCTCCGAGGGTAGAGTAACGCTCATGAGATTTGGCGCTGTAAATACACAATTCATTTTTGAGCGCGGGCAAAAACATGTATCATATTATGATACTGTGCATGGTGCATTTACTATTGGGGTTTTTGCAAATGAAGTCAATGTTGATATAAATGATAACGGCGGTGAAATAAAAGTAGATTATGAAATAGAGATTGATAATAATAAATCAGGGATAAATGACTTTCACATGTTGATAAGAGAGGCTGGTACCAGGGGGGAAAAACATCCTGCAAAAAATGCGGGGGGAAATTGAATTATTTTGATACATAACGTTAGGGGCGCAATCAAAGGCTTCCTGACGTTTTTTTATTCGGAGAATTAGTTTTGATATACATTAATGGATATTTATGGTATAATTATATTGAAAATTATCTATGAAGACACTTGATTTTCCTATCACTTAAACTTTTCGCAAGTAAGAGCTATATCCTTTCAGAAGTACCGGTATAAAAAAGTATCATATGTGAGGTGTATGATCTGTGAATAAGATATTTATTAGTCATTCATCCTATGATAAAAGCTATGTGGGCTATTTGATAAGACTATTGGAGGACATGGAAGTGCCATCAGGAAAGATATTCTGCTCCTCCTTTGAAGGCTATGGAATTCCTCTTGGTGAATATTTTATCGAGAGACTGAAAGAAGAATTGAATGAAAATGTTCTGGTTTTATTCCTCCTTTCAAACAACTTTTACAGAAGCCCGATATGTCTCTGTGAGATGGGTGCAACCTGGATAAAGACCAATATGCATATTCCCATATTAATACCTCCTTTTGGCTTTGATGATATGAAGGGTGTGGTTTCCAATACCCAAAGCATGGCTATAAATGATAGGCCCAAGTTGAATTCACTGTACAATCAGGTCAGGAAGTTTTTTAGTATCAACGAATTTGATATAAACAGATGGGAGCGCAGAAGAGATACTTTTATTTTTGAGGTTAACAAGCTGATAAAAGGTGTACAAAATATCCATGGAAATACGGATATCGTGAAACCAGTCATGCATGGGAATAACAGTGAATATCAAAAATTACTCAGGCAGAGAGAGGAAGAAGTATCAAGGCTGAGGATGGGGATAAATGAACTGAAAAATCTTAGTGAAAATAGCTTTACAGTAAAGTACGGAGGGGTTGAGAGACTGAACGGCACAGTTTTGCGGGAAAACCCGGAAAGATCTATAGATGCCGGAAGTACTGACAAAAGTGAAAGTGAACAGGCTGATTGGGGAGAATGCCCGGTTGAATATGAAAAATTTCAGCAGCTTATGGTGGGTGTAAAGGATAAGCTGGACAAGCTGCCCTTTATTGTGAGAAAAGCCCTGTTTTACTTTTGTGCAGAAAAAGAGTTCATACTCAACAATTCGGAGGATACAAAAGAATTTGAGTCAATTCTAGAGGCTGTTGAAGATGATTATCTGCTGCTTGAGGGAAGAACCGTTATTATCAATATCAAGGACCCGAAAATCAGAAAAACTGTTGAAGCATTGAATGGGCTGGCATGCTTCTTGAAGAATGTGGATTCTGCGTTTTGCAGCTGGTTTGAGGCAAAATATGAAATATGTGCAAAGATTGAATCAAGGAAGTTTTGGACTACTATGGGGATGTTTTGAACACAGGGCGCATTGCTGTAACAAAAAAGTAAACATTTAGTAATACAGGAAAGGTAAACTTTATACCCGGTATAACCGATAAATATATTGCAGTTACATTTACATAAACTTATACCAATTAATTAGTACAAGCATACGAATATTTATTACAGTCAGATAATAAGCAATACATATGTATATTTCGAAACAAACAAAAAGTATGAAGATTTGGAGCCGGGGTATAGTATGAAGAAAAAAAGCGGAAGAAATAAAATAACTATAAATAGGATTTTAGCTGCAGTTCTTGCGGTTTTCCTTACTTTTGTATGTACGGGTGTCGATGCTGCACCCTCCGAGGAAATAGCGGAGTTTGCTTATACAGGAATCGGCAATGCTGACGTAATACTGAACAATCTAGGCTATACAGACATAAGGAATGCTTCGGAATGGAATAAAGAAGCAATATATGAGACTGGTGCGTTGGGACTTGTAAAAAGTAATGGCAGTAAGAGATTCGGACTTTCTTCAATTGTATCGAAGGAAGATGCTATCATATATATATATACAGCTCTTGGGCGTGAAGAGGAAGCTAAGATTCTGGCAGAAAATCTTGATAATGCGAGGGATGATGAGGAAAAGAAAAAAAATCCTTTGAGCATGTGGGCTGACGGGTTTCTACAGCTGGCTTCCAATGACGGCTTGATAAGCCAGAAGGATTATGAGGACGCAATGGAGGAGGATCAGTCTTCCCTTGAACAGGACAGCTTCCGCAGAAGTGCGGCAGCTCAGCGGCAGGAAGTCGCATTCTGGATGGCTAAAGCACTTAAACTCCAGCCTGTATATGCACAACAAAAGGTGTTTAACAGCTTCAGAGATTGGAAAAATGCAGATCCGGCCAAAATTCCGTACATAGAAGCAGTCCTTCAGAACGACATAATGAGCAGTGACGGGAATGGGAATTTCAGACCCGCAAGTTCTGCTACCAGAGAGAATATGGTTCAGATAATCAGGAATTCGGAAGATCTGATACTGCCTTCCTCCGGAATTGAGAGAAAGACCGGTACAGTAGAAGATATAGCAGAAACAGGAGACTTTTCTGAAAAGAACATAATAAGGAAAACTTATAACATAAGAAACAGCAATGGCATGCTGCATACAGTAGATATTGAATATCTGTCAGGTCTGGGTATTTCAAACAGGAATGAGAATACAGGAAGTGTATTGGAAAACGGACAGAAAGAGCTGATAGTACTTAAAAACAATATTGTCGGTAAGAGTAATTTATTAGCTGCAGGGGACAGGATAGAGTACCTTGTAGCGCCTGATAATACTGTAAGGTTTGTCAAAGTCCTTTCCAGCGTCTATGATACAAAATATTATGTTGCTAAGATCAACAGAATTGATAATGCCAAGCGTTCAATAAATGCTTCGGTTTTCATCAGGTTGAATTATCCTGATGTTGACCTTTCGAAAATGAACATATCCTTTGATATGGGATCAGAGAATGCAATCGTGAATTATACATACAGCAATAACGTGTCTGTTCTTCAGAATAAAAAAAGAGGAGATATAAAATCTATAACACCCGAGACATATGTCATCCTTACAGTAAAAAACAATATAGTTACGGGCATTAAAACATTGGAACTGGGCAAAGATGGAGAGACCAACGTTGTAAAGGGTATAGTTGAAGAAAACAATCCCCAGCTTGGTTATATTACTCTGTACAATGAAAACGGAACCGGTGTGGGAAAGGATTTGAAGAAGGATTTATATGTGTTGCGTACATACAACTATGGAAATCAGAATGACCTGGAAGTATTCAAAAATCATAAAAGATCAAAGATAGGCGAAATCGAAGCCGGAGACACGGTATTCCTGAAGCTTGACTCAAAGGGCAATGTGGTGTCTCTGAGTGCGGCAGACAACTACACCGTAAAATACGGTAAAATCGTTTCAAAGAACGGCTCGACCATTGGTGTACGCTATGATAACGGCATACAGCAGATTCTGAGCGTAGATAAAAATGTTTTGGTTTTATCGGATAAAAAGATAACGGACTATAGCAAGCTGAAAAACGGAGATAAGGTAAGGCTGCTTCTTAACATAACCAATAAGGCTACAACAGTAAAGGAAATAGCTATAGAAGGTGATGAGAGCTTTATTTCAAACATATATAAGGGGACTGTAAACAGAATAGACAAAACCTCAGGCAAGCTTATTGTTCAGAATCTGCAGCTGTTTTACAACGGGCAGTGGTCAAGAACTGATAAAAAGGGTCTTATAGGACTACGTTTGGGTGAAGAATATAAAATGTATTTTGGGAATAAAGAAATTGATTTGGACAGAGTAGGCAAGTATCTTAGTGAAAATGAAGCTTATATAGCAGTACAAAAGGATTATGGAGGGGAAGAACGTGCTGTATTCATCTCCTTTAGAAACGGAGCTGATACCGAGGATGAGCCTTATACCGACAGTGTCTCCTACGCGCTTCCCGGGGCTGGGGAGTTCAGTATTAGCAAAAAACAGGAAAAGATTAAAAACGGTGAAGGAACGATAGTAGTAAAGGATGGCAGGCTTGTTTCCGCCAACAGTATTTCTGCGGGTGATAATGCGTATGTGGTGGCAAACAGGAGTTATGACAACGGAGATTATCAGGCAGGGGTAGTACAGATCAGGAGCGACTCCGATATAGAATCCGTTCAGCTGTACCGCGCAAGAATAAAACAGATTAATGAAACAAAAAACTTTACGGTTGAATCCTTTTCGCAGCTCAAGGGTTTGAATTGGGAATACTCGAATACTCCTAAGACGTTTAATATCACACACAACACCCGTATAGTAGGTGACGGGGGTATAGTAAACCAAAGGGATTTCATGGATTATGGCGGTGATAGTTATGGAAACCGCACAGTATATATAGTTGCAGACGGTATTAATGCACTGCTTGTTACTACGGCACCATATGGAACTGTCAACGCAAAGGGAGAGGTATATGACATAACCGGGGCCACTATCGGCGAAGAAGGTACACTGATATCGGAACCTACAGGGCTTAAACTTACAGGTGCAAAAATATACGATGCAAGCCAGCATATGTGGATTGACAGCAAGGATATGACACTTAATATTCTTACAAATACTGTTGTATTAAAGGAAGGGAAGATTGTCAAGCCATCCGATATAAGGAAAGCGGACAAGGTGAGGATAATCAAGAAAGACAGTACAGAGACAGGAGACGCATATATTATCGTTATAGAATAAGCGGAACAGATAAAGAAACAATGGGGGTATTTAAATGTCTGTCAAAATAAGAATTGTTTTATGCATTATCATATGCTTCAGTATGATTGTTCCTTCTTCCGTTTCTGCGAGAATGGGTGACAGTGGCTATGAGGGGGGGATTTCGTCGGGGGAAGCTCCCAATAAGGCTCTGTTTGACTATCAAGAGGTATGTTTTATCAGTGGTGAACCTATTGTCTTAAAGGGAACCGTCTTAATAAAAAAATCCTTGAAGCAGGATAATAAGAGTACAGCAAAGCAGGAAGTCCTGACTACAACCTATACTTATAACCTGAAAAATACCGATAAAGCAGCGACACTAACAAGAGTAATGATTTTGAGCACAAAGCTGCTGAAAAAGGAAAACGGGCAGACTGTGGAAGAAACAAGCTTAGCCAGAATTCCTTCCGAGACAATTAAAATCAAAAACGCTACTTATACTTTGAAAAATTATGATTTTTCGCGAACCAACCTTATCGATCCCAAGCCTGCCATAAATTATTACGCAGGTAACCTGTGGGGGAGGAAAACCTATCAAATGGGTACAGGCACCGCATCGGGAAGCGGAAAGGTGATTGTAGAGGAAACAGGTGAATTTTATGGTTATGACCAGTATTGGGGGACTACTGAAGCCCAGATAATTGATTATACTATTCTGAATGAGCAGAAAAAGGGAGATATAAATGATGTCTGGGGAGGGACTGCCAGCATCAAGTTGTCCTCCACAACAACAAAAGAGGTGGAGTTCGTTGAGAGTATACCTAATCAGATAAGCTTTAAGGGCGGGTATATACAGAAACAGCATAATGAAGGCATAATGGAATACAGCTGCAAGCTTCCCGAGTTTGATCAGAATGGGGTTTCTACAGATACAATGATAGACACGGATAACAGTCTAAAGATCGAATCATTTCCGGTTCAGACAAGATTGGGAATTCCTAATGTCAATCACCTCAGAGGACACTGGGCAGAAAATTATGTCAAATTGCTGTACAGCCTTGAAGTGTTCAGGGGAAACGACAGCACCTTTAAACCGGAACAGTATATATCAAGAGCAGAATTTGCTGCTGCAATAACGGAAGCGGCTAAGGAAGTACCTGTGGATCCTGCCATGGTAAGTAAAACAGCAAAGAAAACGGATAAAAACAAAAAAATTGAGTCACCCTTCAATGATGTTTCGGTGGACAATTTATATTTCAATCAGATAGATAGCGCATATAAGAGAGGATTGATGGGTGGAGTCGGTAATAATAATTTTTCTCCAAACGGATACTTAACGGTTTCAGATGCAGTTACAATCTTAATCAGAGCCTTGGGGCTGGAAAGTATGGCGCCTAATCCCGAACCTGTAACTACATTCAAGGATAATGATAAAATACCTTCCCATGCAAAAAAAGCTATCTATGTAGCGGAGAAGATAGGATTGGTGGAAGCGGATACAAGAGGCTATCTGAATCCTTCACAGAAGCTGACAAAAGCAAAGGTTTCCATAATGTTCACAAAGTTTATCGAGTACATGCAGAATGGTATAAAAAAAGATTACCGGGAGCGTATAGTGAATTACTAACTTAACATGTGACTAGTCGGTTCTTATTGCCGGTTTTGTTCCAAGAGTACATAAACTCGCTTTACTCAAGCACAAGGGGTGATATATTTGTTATTTATTATAATTGCTGGTGTAATACTTATTGGATATGCTTTTCTGATTTTTAGGAGGTCACAGGAGCCAAAGGAATATTCAAAAATTGTTCTAATCGGCTTAATTATTTCAGTAATATCAACTATTGCTCTATCCAATAATTACATTGTGAACTTAATAACGCCACCTGTAAATGATGGAATTGCTATTACAAATAATCTTGCATACTGGATTATTGGGGAAGGCAATTGGACGAAAGACTTATTCAAAAAGGCTTATGATACTTCTACTGCAATTTCATTTGTACTACTTGTATTATACGCAGTAATGCTATTCCTAGAAAAGAAGAAGATTGTTAAGTAAAAATTATTAGTACTATAGGGCTGTTACAAAACTAAACTCACACAGTTGATTTTGCAGCAGCCCCTTAATTTTGTAACATATTTTTAAAGGTACAGATAACATTATGTGTTAGAATTATTGTATGTTTGCTAAAATTTTGATAATTATCTGATATCCAAAGGGGATCATTTTATGAAAAACAAGTTCAGAAGGTCGTTTATAGCAGTATTCATCATTATATGCATATTATTGTCACAGTCGGTTTTCGCAGAAAGCGACTCATCGTCTGCCACTGATAGAGATGTGGAGTATCTGAAAAGTATTATGGATATGATTAAAGAGAAATACAGGGGGGAAATAACTGATGATCAACTGATAGAGGGTGCATTGAAGGGAATGTTTGGCACCATGGACCAGTATACCCAGTATATGACCAATGATGAAGCGGAAAGCTTTTATACAGGTCTGGAAGGCAGCTTTTTCGGATTAGGTATAGTGATGAAAGTCAGTGGCAAGTATATAATGGTTGAAAAGGTTTTTCCTGGTTCTCCGGCGGAAAAGGCAGGAATCTTTCCGGGGGACAGGATTGTATCCGTGAATGGCAAAAGTATCATAGGAGCTACTACCAAAGAGACTGCCGAACTAATAAAAGGGCCTGCAGGTAAAAAGGTAATACTTCAGGTACAAAGAGGGCTGAAAAACAAAGCTGTAAAAATTCAGGCGACAGTCGGTCAGGTAAATATAAGTCCCGTTGAATATGAAATCAGGAACGGTATAGCGTATATCCAGCTTTCATCCTTTGGAATAAATGCCGATAATGCCATGACAGAAGTGTTGGATAAAATAGATAAGGCAAAAGTAACAAAGGTAGTATTGGATTTGAGAAACAATCCGGGAGGATATGTTGATGTTGCTGTTGCCATAGCCAGGAAATTCGTGCCCAAAGGATTGATAACAAAGCTGGATTACAAGTCTGAAGGATATTCGGATATAGAGTATAATTCTTATCTTGAAAAAACGAAATATAAGCTGGCGGTTTTGGTGAACGGCGGCAGTGCCAGTGCCTCCGAGATATTTGCAGGAGCTGTGCAGGATACAAAAGCAGGTACTTTGATAGGAACCAAAACCTTTGGTAAGGCAAAAGTCCAGAATCTGATACCTATTTTGACACCTGAAGCATTCGAGAAGTATGAAGCTGAATTGGGGGTCAAACTGGTGGATGTATATCAGCTTGTAAACGAGTATGGGATTACACCTTTAGAGGATGAGATAATAGGGTATTCAAAAATCACTACGGGTGTATATACAACACCTAAGGGCAGGATGATCGACCTCAAGGGACTGACCCCTGATATTACTGTTCCTGACCCGGCGCCGTCAAAGGGGATCTATATTGGTAGCGTACAGAAGCTGAAAATGGCTAAAACTCCGGGATTAAACGAATCAAGTGTTGATGTTTTTTACGCGGAGACCATACTTAACCTTCTGGGTTATAATGTTGATGAGGCGGATTCCATACTTGACAAAAAAACCTGTGAGGCTATAAGGAAGTTCCAGAAGTCCAAGGGTGGAAAGCCTTCCGACAGACTTGATACGGCTACTCAGAAATGGCTTAACGCAGAGCTTGATAAGCTACGGTCAAGTCTGGATAAACAGTATGGGAAAGCAGTAGAGGTTTTGAATAAGTAGGTATGTACCGTAAAGGCAGTTAAAAGGCTGCCTTTATTTTTGTAAAGGTAAAATGCAAGCATTGATGTAATAATAGGTTTTGCATCTGTTGCTGTTGATGTGGGGATTGTGGCAAGTGAAAAAAGCAGGATTTCAAATACAGCAGAGTTAGCAGCGCTGGCAGGGGCTTGGGAATTATCGCTCAATCCGGGAAATGCAGTCGGAGTGGCGGATGAATATTTGGCAAAGAATGGGTTAGACCCCGGGAGGTATTTTTTTGCCAGGGTTTTAGGATATAATAAAGGAGAAATAAAAGCAAAAGCCGGTGTGTAAACTATGCCTGTTACAAGTATTAAAACATTAACACAGGGGGAATTGAGCGATGCACAGACTGATTATAGCTTAAGGGGAATAAGGCTTATAGGCTGACCTCAATTGCCGGCTTAACAAAAAATACAACTAAATTAATTGCTTTTTCTATTGACACCGAAATGTGTCGAATATAAAATAAAAGGTGTGTTTTTAAATAGTGATTTTATTTATATCTTATAGTGAAGTCATTCTAAAATTATTTAGTACTTACTTTGTTAAATATAATAGGCTTATGTGTTTTTAACTAGTAAGCTGCAAGCAGCTTAGCTGTATACAGCTATGGCCGTTTCTTTATTAAGGAAATGGCTGAATCTATTTTAGGAGGATAAAATAAATGCCTGTCAAGTACATATTCGTAACCGGAGGGGTTGTTTCCGGTTTAGGGAAAGGAATTACTGCTGCATCCCTTGGGCGACTTTTGAAATCGAGAGGTTTACGTGTAACAATCCAGAAATTCGACCCATATATAAATGTAGACCCCGGAACAATGAGTCCGTATCAGCATGGAGAGGTTTTTGTCACTGATGACGGTGCAGAAACAGATTTGGACCTCGGTCATTACGAAAGGTTTATTGACGAAAATTTAAGCAAAAACAGCAATGTTACAACAGGGAAAATATACTGGTCAATAATCAGCAAGGAAAGAAAAGGGGATTTTCTAGGGGGTACTGTCCAGGTTATTCCTCATATAACAAACGAGATCAAAGACAGGATATATAGAGTAGGAAAATCAGATCACACCGACGTGGTTATAACAGAAATCGGAGGTACGGTAGGAGATATAGAAAGCCTACCGTTTTTAGAGGCAATAAGGCAGGTGGCAACAGAAGTAGGCAGAGATAATGTACTGTATATTCATGTTACACTGGTTCCTTTTCTGGGCAAATCCGGCGAGCTTAAGACAAAACCTACTCAGCACAGTGTAAAAGAGCTTAGGAGTATAGGTATACAACCTGATATTATAGTCTGTCGTACAGAAAAGCATCTCTCGAAAGATTTAAAGGACAAGATAGGGTTGTTCTGCAACATACCGGGTGAATGGGTAATTCAGAATATGGATGCAGAGATACTCTATGAAGTGCCTCTTATGCTAGAAAAAGAAGGTCTTGCGGGTATAGTCTGCAACAAGCTGCATCTTGAGTGCAATAACCCAGACCTTAGAGAATGGCAGGATATGGTAGAAAAACAGAAGAATCTTGCAGAAGTGGTTACCATAGCTCTGGTTGGAAAATATGTAGAGCTTCATGATGCATATCTCAGTATTGTAGAATCCCTGAAACACGGTGGCATAGCAAATAATGCGGATGTAAGGATCAAATGGGTCAATTCCGAGCATATAAGTGAGGAAAATGTTAAGAACTACTTGTATAAGGTAGATGGTATTCTTGTACCAGGAGGCTTCGGTGACAGAGGAATAGAAGGGAAGATTCTTGCTGCAAAATATGCACGTGAAAACAAAATACCTTATTTCGGAATATGCCTTGGCATGCAAATGGCTGTAATTGAATTTGCAAGAAATATAGTAGGTCTGAAGGGTGCAAACAGCTCAGAGTTTAACAGCGAAACCAAATATCCAGTGATTGATCTTATGCCTGAACAGAGGGATATAGATGAAAAAGGTGGAACAATGAGACTGGGGCTTTATCCATGTAAGATCAAAGAAAATTCCAAAGCGTTTGAGCTGTATCAGGATGAACTTATCTACGAAAGACACAGGCACAGGTATGAGTTCAACAATGAGTTCAGAGAAATATTAACGCAAAAAGGAATAGTGCTTTCAGGGTTGTCCCCGAGTGAGAAACTGGTAGAGATAGTTGAGCTGCCTGATCATCCGTGGTATGTGGGCGTACAGTTCCATCCGGAGTTCAAATCCAGGCCAAACAGACCGCATCCTTTGTTTAAAGGCTTCATTGGAGCAGCTTTAGAGAAAAATAAATGTAAATAAATTCATATTAGTAGAGAGGGTATATAAATATATACTCTCTTTTTTATTGAAAATATTTTATGTATAGTATAAATCCTCAAAAGTTTGATAATAATTATAACAATAGTATAAAGTTTTAAGATTAATATTTTTTGATACTACAGATAAAATGCGGATAATGTGGGGGATTTATTATGAGTAGGGTTTTGTTGCTGATAAAAGAATTCGGGAATAATCCAAGGAATAACATAAAGTTTAAGACCGGCGTAGCCTTAGTACTGGCTTTAATTATTATTACAGGACTTATTTTGAACACCTATTCAAATGAAGTAAATGAGGGGCTTGCAGATAACCTTATAAGGCTTCATGTTATAGCAAACAGCGATAGCGAAGCAGACCAGGCACTAAAGAGAGATGTGCGGGATGTCATAGTGAAATATATGGAAGATAAGCTAAAAGGTTCTAAAGATATTGAACAAACAAAGTTTATTATAAATAGCAATATGACAGAAATAAACGAGCTGGCAAGCAGCGAAATACAGAGACAGGGTAAGGATTATAGTGTAAAAACGATGCTTGGGTGCTATCCTTTTCCAACAAAGGTATATGGCGACATAACCCTCCCGGCAGGGAATTATCAGGCATTGAGAGTAGTAATAGGAAAAGGTGAAGGAGCAAACTGGTGGTGTGTGTTATTCCCTCCATTATGCTTTGTTGATGCAACTCACGGCACAGTATCGGAATCAGTGAAGCAGGATCTTAAAAATGTACTGACTGAGGAAGAATATAATATTATCACATCAGTAGATGATGAAGAGGATATTCCTATAAAAGTAAAATTCAAAATAGTAGAATTTTTCCAGGATTCCAAATTGAAAATTTCAAGCTTTCTAAGCAAGATATTTTGATAAAATGAACAGGTAAAATGCCTGTTCTATTTGTTTTTGCAGCAAATACTGTTATACTATATGTAAAGATTAAACATTAAATGAGGAGAAACAGGGCTTAACCATCTGCTCATTTCCTATCATACTTTACCAACTGAAGTATATTTTAATATATACTAGCGAGGTGCTGATTATGGCTTTTTCTGATTTATTTACCATCGAGCCGCTTAGTTTTCATTTAAATCTGATATTTAAGCTTGTACTTTCATGTGTTTTAGGCGGAATCATAGGCTATGAAAGAGAGCATACCAACAGGCCGGCAGGTTTTAGAACCCATATTCTGGTGTGCGTAGGCTCTGCATTGGTAATGGTAACATCAGAGTATATTTTCAGATCATATCATAACCAGACAAATATCGATCCGGCTCGTCTTGGGGCACAGGTAATCAGTGGAATCGGATTTCTTGGTGCGGGTACAATAATACGTGAGGGGTTTAGTGTCAAAGGACTGACAACCGCAGCAAGTCTTTGGGCTGTATCATGCGTTGGAATTGCGGCAGGTATAGGTTTTTATGAGGGGGCGGTTATTGCTACAGTACTGATTTATATTACTCTGATCATGCTTAAAAAGATGGAAGACAGCTTCTCGAAAAACAGCGCATATAGGGCAATACATATACAATCAATGGACAAGCCGGGGCAGATTGCTGCTATAAGCAGCATATTTGATAAAAATGGAATACCCGTAAAAAGGATAGAATTCATAAACGAAGAAAATGAAAAAAATCTCTCAATAAAAATCCTTGCAAAAATTCCCTCCAAGCTTGGCAGTAAGAATGTTATTAGTGACCTGCACAGTGTGGAAGGTATATATAAAGTATATGAAGAATAGGGTGTTAACAGCCGCTATATTCTGTACGGATATGCTGTTAAATATATCAGGCTCAGTTTAACGGGACAGATTTTGTTTATCTGCCACGTAAATATCATTACCTGTGTTTGAAGGAAATCTCTCTTCACCCTCAGGCAAACTGTCCTGTGGAAATTGATCTTCCCGGCTACTAGCGTTAATATCGTGGATACTCTTGAGATAATCCTTGATACCATACTTTATGTACTTAACCAGTTTTGACTGATTACCCTCGTTCATAAGCAATAACTTCTCTTTAGGATTTGATATGAATCCTGTCTCAACAATTACACCGGGTATATTGGAATTGACAAGAATATAGTAATCAGACCTTACTGCATTATGTCTGACACTAACACCTAAGGCTTTTTTGATGTATTCATTGAGACTATCTTGCATACAACCGGCAAGCAGTTCTGTTGACGGAATTTTCGCAGAATAAAGTATAATAGGACCAATGGCTTTTTTATTTGACGAACGGTTTACATGCAAACTTATAAAAATATCATATTTGCCGCTGTTGAACTGACTGACACGGGAAATCAGATCTCTTTTATGCCTGCTGGTGCTTGAATTGTTTCTATCATCAAGGGAATAGTCGCCGTCCCTTGTCAGCTCTACTATTGCATTTTCTGAAACCAATTCTTCCTTAAGCTTTTGTGCTATATTAAGGTTAATGTCCTTTTCAAAAAAGACTGAATAATCCGTTGTACCCCCATCAACTCCACCATGCCCCGGATCTATGATAATAATTTTGTTTTCCAGCAATTTATCGTTATAGTTGGCAAAAATTACTGCATTCACAATAATGACTACTATAACTATCACTGTAAGTAAAATCAGTATTTTCCTACCATTACGCGATACCAATACCAGAATTTTTTTATTATACAATAAAATCACCGTAAGACAAAGCTTCTTAAGCTATTATATTAGTCCAAACTCCGGTTTAGAACGGATTGAAAGCACTGCTTGCTGTAAAATCCTGTAAAGCATACTTATGTATATATTCAGTCAGGCAAGTATGACAACCTGTTATAATTCTATAAAAATTGAATAGTTATATAAGGGATGAATTGCAATTCTGTAGTTTGCTTCAGAATCAGTTGCCAAAAACGGACAGGATTACCTGAGACCCGGTAATGCCTGACAGGCATGACAGGGCTTATGTGGTCCGGAATCTATAGGAGTGGAAAAAGGAGCGATGTACATTGGGTGTCATTGAGAGTGCGTTGAAAAGTACTAGCCAAAAGCAAAAAAAATATGCTGGTCTAACTGAAAAGGAGGCGCGGCAGAAATACGAGAAATACGGGCCTAATACACTTTCTGAAAAAAAGAAAATTTCTGCTTTTAAGATTTTCTTTGAGCAGTTCAGTGATTTTATGGTTATAATTCTGTTGGCTTGTACGGTTATCTCAGCTTTTATGGGAGAAATGACCGAAGCTATTACCATAATAGCTATAGTTGTAGTAAATGCTGTTTTAGGCTTTGTACAGGAATACAAGACCGAAAAAACTATGGAAGCATTAAAAGGGCTGGCAGCGCCTACTGCAAGGGTTATAAGAGACGGCGAACTTCTAGATATTCCTGCTGAGCAGATTGTACCGGGAGATTTAGTAGTACTTGAGACAGGAGACAGGGTACCTGCTGATGCTACATTGATAGAAGCGAACAGTTTGCAGCTCGATGAGGCGCTTCTTACAGGGGAATCTTTGCCTGTAGAAAAGCATGTTGGTGCATCTGCAAAAAGAAATGACACAGAAAGCGATAAAGGAAGCTCAGTATATATGGGCACTATAGTTACAAGTGGAAGGGGAAAGGCAATAGTCAATGCTACAGGGATGTTCACAGAGATGGGGAGAATTGCTGATCTTATACAGAATATAGAGGATGAGCAGACTCCCTTGCAAAGAAGGCTTGACAGCCTTGGAAAATTCATAGTATACGGTTGTTTGTTAATATGTGCAATTGTTTCTGTTACCGGGATTTTGAGAGGACTTGAATTGTTCACAATGCTGCTGTCCGGAATAAGTCTTGCGGTGGCCGCAGTTCCTGAGGGCCTGCCTGCTATTGTAACTATTGCACTGGCTTTAGGGGTTCAGAGGATGTTGAAAAGGAATGCACTTATCAGAAAGCTCCCGGCTGTTGAAACATTAGGTTGTGCAAGTGTTATCTGCTCAGATAAGACAGGGACTCTTACGGAAAACAAAATGACTGTAAGAAAAATTTATGTTGCTGAAAGCATGGTAGAAGTCAAAGGGAGCGGCTTTAACTTTGATGGAAGTTTTACTGTGAACGGAAAAGAGATCAATCCGCAAAAATCAAATGCCCTGAAACTTGCCTTGGAGATAGGAGCTGTATGTAATAATGCCAAACTTTTAAAAACAAACGTCAGAGATGGGGGAGCTTTCACTAAGCTGAAATCAATAGTTTCAAGGAGTGAGAGATGGGAAACAAATGGTGACCCGACTGAAGGAGCTCTTCTTGTGGCGGCAGGGAAAGCAGGCTTAACTGTCGATGCCCTTGAAAGTATTTACTTCAGAGTAGATGAAATTCCTTTTGATTCTGATAGAAAATATATGACAGTGATTTGCAATAAGAATAAAGAGACTTTTGCCTTTACAAAAGGTGCTCCTGATGTAATTATAGAAAAATGCACCAAAATGATGACAGCAAATGGGATAATTGAGCTAAACCCAATATTAAGAAGGAGTATTTTGAAGGTTAATGACAGTATGGCGGGTGAAGCTTTAAGGGTATTGGGAGTAGCATACAGGAGGTTGGATTACGGAAGTTACAAACAGAGCGGTGCAGATCGGGATCTAATATTTGTAGGGCTTGTGGGAATGATTGATCCTCCAAGGAAAGAAGTAATAGAAGCAGTCCAAAAGTGCAAAATGGCAGGTATAAAACCTGTTATGATTACAGGGGACCATAAGATAACTGCAACTGCCATAGCAAAGGAATTGCGTATTTATTCCGACGGGGATAAAGTACTTACAGGTGCTGAGCTGGAACAGCTAGATGAAAACAGGCTTGGAAAATTGGCGGAGGAAGTATCGGTATACGCGAGGGTTTCACCAAAACATAAATTAATGATTGTCAAAGCCTTAAAAAAGCTGGGACATATTGTTGCCATGACAGGTGACGGGGTTAATGATGCTCCGGCGGTTAAGGAAGCGGATATAGGTGTTTCCATGGGCATAACAGGAACAGATGTTACAAAGGAAGCTTCTTCGATGATACTTATGGATGATAATTTTGCAACTATAGTGGCAGCGATTGAGGAAGGAAGAGTGATTTACAATAATATAAGGAAATTTATCAGGTATATGCTGGCATGTAATATAGGTGAGGTTTTGACCATGTTTCTCGGTATGCTGATTGGACTGCCTTTGCCCCTCCTGCCTATCCAGATACTGTGGGTGAACCTGGTGACTGACGGCTTGCCTGCTATTGCTCTTGGGCTGGATCCGCCTGAGAAAGATATAATGATGAGACCGCCAAGGGGGGCAAAGGAGCATATTTTCTCTAATGGACTTCTGAACCTCATATTGCTCAGGGGGATTGTCATCGGACTGAGTACTCTCGCTGTTTTCATGAGCATCATGTATTTTACTGCAGATATAGAAACAGCAAGAACCGGAGCATTTCTTACACTTGTTATGACCCAGTTGATACATGTATTTGAATGCAAATCCGAAAGAAAGAGTATTTTTGAAATACCATTGTTTAACAATATAGCACTTGTATTATCCGTGATAATATCTCTCATAATGATATTGGGTGTAATTTACATACCCTTTCTGCAGGGGGTATTCAAGACTGTAGGACTCTCCCTCAATGAGTGGATCCTGGTAATGGGTTTCTCACTGGTGGGACCTGTTGTATCCAGTTTTTTCAGAGATAAAAGACTGAGATAGGGGAGTTTAAAAGGGATCTGCCTGGCAGGTCCCTTTTATCTATGCGTCATAATACAGTTTAGATCAAGATTATGGAGGAATTTAGCAGTATACGGAGAATTTATTATCCAGAGGAGTGAACTGTTTTTCGAGGATGGAAATATTAATGATAGGGGGTATACTGCCATGTCAGGAAATCTTGCATTTCTAATTATTACGGTAGTTGGACTTTTTTCGGTATCAACTACAATAATTCTCGGTTTATTTGCCAAAAGGAAGATATACAAGTATCTGCCTGCTGCCTTTATATGCTTGTCGGCAATTGTATTCTGTATTGTTATGACTATACTTTTTTATAGCAATTATATAGGTATAGTTTATATAGTAGTATTGATGAGTACAGCTCCGGGGATTTTTCTGTCTCTGGTAACAGCGTTTTTATTTGACCTGTCAAAATATATTATGAGCAGGAAGAAGGTATCTTGAGATTGTATACAGGAAGGTTTTTAAAATTAGCAGTCCTGATCAGAAGGGAATAGTATGTGAATAAAGGAAAATATAAACTTACCAAATAGTAAACAATCAACTAGCATAATACGTTATAATAAGAAGGCTTATATGCTATAATAAATAAAAACTTATGGAGACTATTATGAAAAAAAAGCTGGTATGGTGGTTCTTGGTCATATTGTGGTGCAGCATGATTTTTTATCAGTCGGGAAAACCTGCTGTTCAGTCTGCTCAGGAAAGCGGGTATATTACACTATGGTTGAATAGATTTTTTACAGGTGTTTTTGGGGAAGGCAGTCTGGCAGTAAAAGACGGCTTTATAAGAAAATCTGCACATTTTTTTGAATACATGGTATTAGGCTGTCTTTTTTTTAATGCATTGAAAAGTTATAAAAGACTCGGACAAACCCTAGCGCTATCAATGGTTTTTTCTGTAGCATATGCCATAAGCGACGAGATTCATCAGTTTTTTGTACCTGGGCGTGCTATGAGGATTTTTGACATAGGGGTGGATTCTCTTGGCATTGCACTGGGGACAATACTTCTGTATTTTTACAGCCGCAAGCGGCTCAAAGACGTTGTTTGAGTGTTATAGGCGGTATAAATTAATCACGCTTGAAATGCAGTACAAAAACCTATATAATTGACTGTGCTATATTGTTACAAATTGTTCATAATTTATTAAAATCTATTTATCATAATGGTTATGCGGTACTTGTATTTTGAACTATGACTTGTATTCTGCCGGATTTCCGGTAGAAGCTTTTGTATGGCGGAGTATAAGGTTTTCATTATGGTGTTGGATATCTTCGAAAGTTCAACAAAAAGCAGGGGGGAAGAGGATGATAGAGATACAAAATTTGACTAAGAATTATGGTCAAATCAAGGCTGTAAACAATATAAATTTTACAGTCGAAAAAGGTGAGATTCTTGGCTTTCTAGGTCCCAATGGTGCAGGAAAATCTACGACTATGAACATGATTACAGGGTTTATGCCTTCCAGTTCAGGTACTGTAAAGGTATGTGGCTATGATATCATGGAAAATCCTAAGGAAGTAAAAAAACGTATAGGGTATTTACCTGAACATCCACCTCTTTATGTGGATATGACTGTTAAGGATTATCTGAATTTCGTATGTGATTTGAAAATGGTTGACAAAAAACTGAAGAGGAATCAGCTAAACGACATAATGGAGTTGACTAAAATCACCCATGTAAAGGACAGGCTTATCAAAAACCTTTCAAAGGGTTACAAGCAGAGGGTGGGTCTGGCGCAGTCACTTGTCGGAAGTCCTGAAGTTCTTATATTGGACGAGCCTACAGTAGGTCTCGATCCAAAACAGATTATAGAAATAAGGAAGCTTATAAAAGCTCTCGGCAAGGAACACACAATTATACTAAGTTCACACATACTTCCTGAAGTAAGTGCGGTTTGTGAGCGTGTAGTTATTATAAATAAAGGACAGATTGTTGCAATAGACACTCCTGAGAATCTTTCAAAAGGATTTGGGTCAGCTTCAAAGCTTTCAGTTACAGTTGCAGGTCCTAAGAGTTCAGTTGAGGGCTATATTAGGGAAATCTATGGTGTTAAGTATGTAGAAGCACATATTGAAAAGGAAAAGGATGTTGTCAGCTATGTTGTAGAGTCGGATAAGGAGCTTGATATAAGGCGCCCACTGTTCTTTGCAATGGCTAAAGCCGGCTATCCTATTATTGAATTGAAATCGATGGATATGACACTTGAGGATATATTCCTGCAGTTAACGACTGAAGAAAAGGAGGTTGGATAATATGCTGGCCATATTTAAAAGAGAAGTTAAAGCGTATTTTTATTCACCTGTAGCTTATGTTCTGGCAGGTTTCTTCATACTGCTGTCTTCCATATTCTTTTTATCAAATCTTGGTGCGCAGATGGCAGATTTCAACTGGAACCTCTCAAATATGACGGTACTGTTATTGTTTATTATACCGATTTTAACCATGAGAATTCTTGCAGAAGATAGAAAGAACGGTACTGAAGTACTTTTAGTAACTTCACCTTCCAGTCTGACAGGTATAGTAGTCGGGAAGTATCTTGCAAGTTTGGTTGTATTTTTGGCAATGGTGGGTTTGACTTTTATATATCAGATAATATTGTTTTCTTTTGGGAAGCCTGATGTGCCCCCTTTGATAGGAGGATATATCGGTTTTATACTCCTTGGTGCAGCTATGGTTGCGGTAGGTGTCTTTGCATCTTCTCTGACTGAAAACCAGGTAATATCTGCTGTGGTAGGCTTTGTAAGTTTATTGATAATGTGGCTTGTTGATGGTGTTGCAAGCTTTGTCGGGGGTATACCGGCTAAGATCCTAAGCTGGTTCTCAATTCTGTCAAGATTTGATGATTTCAGCAAGGGCATCCTGAAACTAAGTCCTATAGTATACTATATAAGCTTTATAGCCGTATTTTTGTTTTTGACTATAAGAATAATAGATAAAAGACGCTGGAGTCAGGGGTGATAAAAATGGAGAATAATAAGGGATTTTTTAAAAACCTTTTGCAAAGCAGGAGTCTCAGGTACGGATCAAATTCTTTAATACTTATTGCAATAGTAGTTGCCATTGCAGTATTTGTTAACGTACTTGTTGGAATGGCGGATTTAAAGCTTGACTTAACGCCAAATAAACTATTTTCAGTCAGTGATACTACAAAAGACATACTTAAAGGTCTGAAAACAGAAGTAACCGTATTGGGTTTGTTTGATGATGAAAAGGTGACTGAGTATAAGGAAATAACTGAACTTTTGAAACAGTATGAAAAGTATGAAAATATTGATATTCAATATAAGGACCCGGATAAGAATCCCGGTCTAATAAGTGACCTTGATCCTGAAAATGTTAAGAAGATTTCAAGAAATGATTTTGTAGTTAAGAGCGGCAAAAAGATGAAGGTTATATCAACCTATGACCTTTTTGAATACCAGATGAACCAGGACTACAGCCAGAGTAAGGTAGGAACAAAAGCTGAACAGGCATTTACCAGTGCAATCAAGTATGTTACTGCCGAAAAAACTCCTACTGTCTATTTCATGGAAGGCCATAATGAGGCGGATTTTAACAGTGAGTACAGCACAGCAAGGCAGTATATAGAGATGAACAACTTTGAAGTGAAGTCTTTGAACCTTATCACAAGTGAAAAGGTTCCTGAGGATGCAGAAATACTGATAGCACTATCACCGAAGAGCGACCTGGCAACTCCAGAGGCTGATAAAGTTAGGGAATACCTTAAAAATGGCGGAAAAGCAATTTTTATGATAGATCCGGTGGAAAAAGCCGGGCAATTTACTCAGTTTGACAGCATATTGAGTGATTTTAATGTGGCATTGAACTATGACAAGGTAAAAGAAAATGACGCCGACAGACATATCAAAGGTGATGCAACTGCAATAGTTCCAGATGTTCAGTCAAATGCCATCACTTCTAATATCGGACCTGAAAACCTGGTTATGCTTATGCCAAAAGCAAGAAGTATCAATGTATTAAAGAACCAGAAGGAATATATTACTACTACTTCACTTATTAAGTCAAGTAAGAAGGCAGAAGGAGAACTTATTGACAAGTCGCAGGGCGAAAACCTTCAAGGACCTTTGGATTTAGCTGTTGCAGTAGAGAATAAAGGCAATGCCAAAACAAGTAAAATCATCGTAATGGGTAACAGCTTATATATGAGTGATTCAGTATTCAGCCAGGGGATACAGGGGGGGATGCTATTCTTCCTGAATTCTATAAACTGGATGTCTGAAATCAAGGATGACACTATGATACAGCCAAAAACATACGATTCTCAGAAACTTGAGATGACTGCTGCACAGTCAAATATATCAGCTGTTGTGGTATTAGTTATATTCCCGTTGCTTATACTTGGACTTGGTACCTTCGTATGGCTTAGGAGGAGGCATCTGTAATGAAACTTTATAGGAATGCTATTATCCTTGTGGTAGTATTAGGGTTATTAATAGGTGCATATGTGATACTGAAAAATAAAGAGGGCAGCAGTGATACTGCACAAGCCGGTACTACAGAGACTAAGGAAATAGAAATCATTAATATAGGCTCGGAAAAAGCTAAGGAGATTACGATCGAAGGTAAAGACGGTAAACTGGTGTTGGAAAAAAAGGATAAAGAATGGGTACTCGTACAAGCCGGAGATATAAAAACTGACAAAACTCTTTTAGAAGGCCTGGTTTCTGATGCTGCATCCTTGAAGGCTGATAAGGTAGTAGAGGAGAAGGCTGCAGACCTGAGCAAATATGGACTGAGCAGTCCCAGTGTAATTGTCAGTGTCAAGGCTGGTGATGGAACTGTAAAAGTCTTTGAACTGGGTAATCAGACTCCTCTCAAAGACGGCTATTATGTAAGACTGAAAGATAGTGACAAGGTTTATACTATAGGATCCTATACAGGGGACAAGTTCCTAAAACCCAAAAATTCTATCAGGGACAAGAAATTATTTCAGGGTACTGTAGAAGATATAACGGCATTCAGCATGGAAAAGGCAGGTAAGGTTGTTTTTGCTTCCAAGAAAGCCGGAGATGAAAAAAGTCCCGAATGGAAACTTACAGCGCCTATAGAAGGCAACGCAGATGAAAACGGTCTGGGACCCATGATGGAAGCTACTATTAATGCTACTATTTCAGATTTTGTTGAAGATAATGCAGCAGACCTTGATAAGTATGGTCTGAAAAACCCAACCTACGCACTGGAGCTGGAAACAACCAAGGGTGGAAAAACAAAGGTTCTGTTAGGTAAATTGGATAATGAGACGGGCAGCTTCTATGCCAGACTTGATGGAAAAAACTCAGTGTTTTCTATACAGTCGTCATTGTTTAACTTCCTTGACAAGCCTCTTAAAGAGGTTGTTGAAATCTTTGTGTATATGACAAGCATATGGGATGTTAAGCAGATTGTTGTCGATATTGATGGGCAGACCACAGTATGCGATGTTCAGGCCAGCGCTGAAGGAAAGGAAAAGGATACCGACAAATTTACTGTGAATGGCAAGGATGCATCTATGAAGGATGAAAATGATGAACAGCCATTCAGGAAGTACTATCAGGCACTTATCGGTATAGAATTTGATGAATTGGAAACTGGCAAAGTTCCTTTGGGGAAACCCGAAATCACTATTACGTATCATCTGAAGAAGGAACCCGGTGTAATGAAAGTTGAGTTTATACCGAAGGATGATAAAAGTTACTATGTATTCAGAAACGGTAAGTACACAAACCTTGTTGTAGCTAAGAAGACTTTTGATGAGCCTGAAGGAGTAAGGGATTCTTACAAAAAATTGATGGAAGCAATAAATAAAAAATAGGATATACGCAATAAATAACAGCTCCCAGGAGCTGTTATTTTTTATCTAGCGGTGCCGCCTTCAGTATTAATTAGTTATCAAAGCCCACATGCCTACATAGAATTATATTAGGAGTTCAGGCATAGGGGTAGATTTTATGAAGGGTGAAAACAGAAGTATACTAAAAGTTGCAAGTATATATGTAGCAACCATAATCGGAGCAGGTTTTGCTTCAGGGCAGGAGATAGTACAATTTTTTTCCAGTTATTACGAGGGCGGGTTTTACGGGATTATGGTTGCAGGTATTCTTTTTGCCTTAATAGGCTATGTTGTGCTTGATAAGGTATATACGGAGCGGATAAGGAATTATGAAGAATTGTTATTTCCTTCTGTAGGATGGTTTTTGGGATGGGTAATAGAAATAGCTGTCTCATTATTTATGCTTTCAGTTTTTTGCATTATGATGGCAGGTGTATCAAGTGTGCTTGTAGAAAAACTAGGCATCCAGTTTAGGTCCGGGGTAATTCTGGCGTCAGTAATATGCGTGATAATTATTCTTTCTGACATAAAAGGTATTGTTACGCTTAGCACGGTATTAACACCGGTATTGATTTTGGGGATATTGTTTGTAGGGCTTTTTATAATTCTTTATAAGGATAATCCGGTGTTTAATATACATAGTGCTTTTTCCAGTGTAACAAAGAACTGGTTTTTTTCCGCACTGATATATGTCGGGTACAACAGTATCATTTCCATTGTTGTCATGTGTGGAATGCTCCCGCAGCTAAAGACCAGGAAAACCGGAAAGGCGGGAGGAATAGTTGGAGGGTTGTCTCTTTGCTTCATAGCCTTTTTAATCAATGCTGCTATTTATATATTTAACCCCGACTCCATATCGAAAGAATTGCCTGTACTAAGTATAACAGAAAAATACGGAAATGCGTTAAATGGCTTTTACTCGGCAATTTTGCTGCTTGCTATGTTCGTATCGGCGGTTACATCCGGCTATGGATTTATTGACAGGCTCAGCGGCAAAGTAAATATCAATAAGAAGTTTTTGGTAGTGGTAGTATGCATATTGGCAATACCACTCTCCGGCTTTGGTTTTTCAAATCTTATTTCAACAGTATACCCACTGTTTGGTTATATCGGGCTTTTTGTGGTGATAGTAATACTTGCACAGAATTTACGCCTTAGACCTATACATTTATTTAAAAAACGTAATAAATAAATAGTGTTATGTTTAAATTCATATGTTAAAATATTTAAGTACAAACCAATGATAAACCGGGGTGAAAATAGTGGAGTTTCCAGAAAAAGAACCCAGTACAGGACAAGCAGGAAGCAAGATTGGTGCTGTAAGTTTTTTTCTGCTTTTGCTGGTAGTTGTTACAATAGCTTTTGCGGTCTACTTAAAGAGTAAGAATGAGAATATAGGTGATTTGAGCATAAAAGAGCTTATCAGCACTGTTTTTTCGGACAAAGGTGGGAAGAGTGCCGTAGAAAAGCTGATTGGACAGATCGAGTATGACTATAAGGAGCATCCTGTATATAGTATTTATAAGGATTCCATAATAAAATGCACTAAAGATAATGTCATGTGCCTGAACAAAAAAGGTGAAGTGCTATGGTCAAAATCAATACAGATCAGTAACCCCTTAATAAAAGTAGGAGACTCATACCTTCTGATAGCAGACCTGAACGGGCGTTATTTTTATGTCATAAACGGTAAGGAAATCAAGTGGGAGCAGAAAGTTGACAGTAATATAATTAATGCCGATATTAATGAAAAAGGGTACGTTGCTATAGTTAAGGAGTATAGGGGCTATAAGGGTGCTGTTGAAGTTTATGACCCTCATGGAAACTGGATTTTTACATCAACAAAAGGGGAAAACCATATACTCTCGGCTAAGGTATTACCCTCGTGTGATGGTGTAGCAGTAAATACTTTAGATACATCAGGTGTCAGTGCAGATACCCAGTTTGAGTTTATAAGCATGGCAGGCAAAGTTACCGGAAAACTCAAAGAGATTAATGCAATTTTTCCATTCATATGGCCAATGAATAATAATTCTATAGTGGCTGTAGGAGATTCTGCGGCAGTATGTATTGATGAAGAAAAGAAAATCAAGTGGAGGCTGCAATTTGACAAAGTATACAGTTCAAACTCATCACTGGGCAAGCTTATAGTAATAGCTGCAAAGGGGAATGGTTCCAGTGGCATGTTCAGTGGAGAAAAAACAGAGGTTAAGATAATTAACACAGCAGGGGAGAGTGCAAAAGAATTTTCTGTTGATGGAGATGTTTACGGTATTGAAACTTATGGAAGCACAATAGCGGTAAATTCAGGGAGAGAAATATACTTTGCAAATACAAAAGGGAAATTGATTGGGAAATATAGCTCAAAAATAGATATATTAGAGGTTCAGTTCTTCAATAAAGATGAGGTTGCTGTGATATCCAAAAATAATATCGTTGTAACAAGGATAAATTAAAATTCAGGGGGGCACTTATGAATTGGAGTGATTGGGTAGTACTAGCCTTGATAGCGGGCTTTGGGATTGTCGGATTGGCTAAGGGATTTATTATGTCTGTTTTCAGACTGGCCTCGTTCTTTGTTTCAGCCATCGTAGCTATTAAATTTTATCCTTTCGTGTCTAAAATTCTTATGAATACAGCGCTTCATGACAGTATCTGGAATAAAATATATAAAAGCCTTTTGCTTCAGCAGCAAAGCCAGGTACCAAAAGTAAATGGTGAAGTTAAGAAAGCTGCCGCTGATACAATAATAGAGAATTTTCATCTTCCCGGTTTCCTTAAAGAAAACCTTATAGAAAAGATGCCGGATCCTTCTAAACTTGTAGATTTGGACTTTATAGCCAGAAAAGTCAGTGACAGCCTTACCGGTATGGTTATTGATATTGTAAGCTTGATCCTTCTGTATGTATTGATCAGAATTGGATTGATATTCTTGAGGTTTATCTTGCAGGGAATTGCGAAACTTCCTATTTTCAAGCAGGTTGATAAACTTGGAGGTTTTGCATTAGGTGCTGTAGAGGGTTTACTTACTATTTACATAGTATGTGCTGTGGTTATGTTGTTTCAGACATCCCCCAAATTTCAGGCAATTTATCAGGCTATAGACAGCTCAGTCATTGCAAAGTACTTTTATGAGCATAATATTATTGTTAATTTTATGTTCCCGAATAAATAAAATTAAGTATTTTTTCGAAATAAATTAAAAGGAGATGTTGAATGGTTACTCATATTGTTTTTTTTAAGCTAAAAGATAGGAGCTCGGAAAATGTAGAAAAAACCAGACAGGTGCTTGCGGGACTCGACGGGAAGGTACCACAGCTCCGACATATAGAAGTGGGAGTGGATGTGTTGCACTCCGAGAGGTCTTATGATCTGGCATTGGTCACTAAATTTGATTCTCTAGACGATTTGCAGGCATACCAGGTGCATCCTGAGCACGTAAAGGTGGCGGAATACATAGCTTCGGTACGGGATATTGTTGCTTCAGTGGATTTCGAAAGTTAGAACTTATTATTGACTTCAGCATAGGATAGCAATATAATTTCTATAATAAAATAAGCTATGAAGAGAAAGAGTAGATGGATGATTTCTTTTACAGAGAGCCCCGGCAGCTGAAAAAGGGTAAAGAATAGTTTGTCGAACATGGTCTCCGAGCTGCACACCGAACAGTATTCTGCTAGGCTGTGCCGGATGTCCGCACCCGTTATAGTGCTAGAGAATGATTTGTTCTTGAAGAGGTCAGTGCTGCGAAGTGCTGATAAATTGGGGTGGTACCACGTGAATATGCTCTCGTCCCCTGGAATTTTCCAGGAGGTGAGAGTTTTTTTATTGTTGTAAAATGAAGTTTGTTTTTAGTTGAATGGATACTATGGCGGAAAAACAGGTTGGTTTAGACCGGCTACATATAGTCCGCTCCAGAGAATTTGGTGTTTTAGCAGCTACGGTTTTCAACCCGTGGCAAGAAAAAGGGAGGATGATTATTATGAGAAACATTTTTATCGGAGGGGCCTGGCCTTATGCCAACGGCTCACTACATTTGGGACAAATTGCGGCTCTGCTGCCGGGAGACATATTAGCAAGATATTTCAGACTCAAAGGTGATGATGTACTGTTTGTTTCAGGGAGCGATTGCCACGGTACTCCAATATCCATACGTGCAGTGCAGGAGGGTGTACTTCCCGGTGAAATAACAGAGAGGTATCATAAAGAATTCGAATACTGCTTTGATAAGCTGGGATTTACCTATGATAAATATGGAAGAACCGATCAACCTTTTCACCATCAAGTGGTAAAGGATATCTTTTCTGCATTGCTGGAAAAAGGATTCATCTATAAAAGAATAATTGAGCAATTCTATTGCGAAAAATGCAGGCAGTTTTTACCCGACAGGTACGTAGAGGGGACTTGTCCGCGATGCAGTAAGCCTGCAAAGGGAGATCAATGTGATTTCTGTTCAACAATTCTTGAACCCGGTGATTTACTCGACAAGAGGTGCAAACTATGTGGCGGGGAGCCTGTTACAAAGCCTACAGAACACTTCTTCCTTGCTTTGTCAGAGTTTCAGAAGCGCTTGGAGAGTTATGTGGATAATGCTTCCGGATGGAGGGAGAATGCAATAGGACTCTCTAAAAGATATCTGAGCGAAGGACTTCAGGATAGAGCAGCTACAAGGGATTTACCATGGGGAATTGATGTACCTTTGGAAGGCTATGAAGGGAAGAAAATATATGTATGGATAGAGGCTGTGAGTGGATATTTGTCTGTCAGTAAGCAATGGGCCAGAGAAAAGAATATGGATTGGGAAAGATTCTGGAACGAAAATACTGTTGCATACTATACTCACGGGAAGGATAATATTCCATTTCATACTCTGATACTACCGGCGTTGCTTCTTGGTGTAGGTGGCCTGCATTTGCCGGATAAGATAATATCCAGCGAGTACCTCACAATAGAAGGGAAAAAGCTTTCGACAAGCAGAAATTGGGCTATATGGGTACCTTACATTATTGAAAAATACAACGCTGACTCACTAAGATATTATCTTACCATCAATGGGCCGGAAAAAAGGGATGCTGATTTTTCATGGAGAGAGTTTGTGAACAGAAATAATGCAGAACTTCTAGGCGCATTCGGAAATTTAGTAAATAGGACACTTGTGTTTATCCATAAATCTTTCGGAGGTAAACTGCCTGCAGCAAAGTCTGATCCGCTAATAACAGACCAGCTTGACAGGCTCTATCTGGAAGTAGGTAAAAAGATTGAAGATGGTGAATTCAAGCATGCCCTTGAGCAGATTTTTACATTTATCAGAAGTGCAAATAAATATTTTGATGAGAGACAGCCCTGGGTGCAGGTGAAGGAAAACATCACGCACTGTGAAGAAACACTTTATAACTGCGTACAGATTATAGCAAACCTTTCAAATCTTCTGTCGCCCTTTATTCCATTTGCCTGCGATAAGATACGAGTATTTCTGGGAATCGGAAAAGCTTGGTGGGAATATGTTGAAATACCGGCGCAGCAGGAAATTAGACAGCCGGAAATACTTTTTGAAAGAATTGATAAAAAAAATATTGAGGAAGAGAGCGCGAAGCTTGGCATGAAAGGAACATGAGAATCTTTGGTAAGCAAAACAGAACAAATGTTCGCAATTTTGTTGTAGAGTCCCACATAATAGGTTATAATAAATAGGTAATATAAAACCACCGTGCCCAATAAGAAAGTATTTGCCTTAGCAAGAGTGCGGATGGTATTAGGGTAAACAACGGCATATTTCGAATTTTCAGTTGTTTATCCGAAAATCGGGTTAAAGAGGGGTTGTTTGCTATTTTACGGCTCCTTCCTTGGATTCCCGTACATAGGGACGGTGACGTTATAGTTGCTGGAGGTAATCTATAAAGGAGGGAGGTGGATGATATGAGTGATGAATTTTATACAAATATCGGCTATGCTTTTGTTTTATGTATAAAATACATAATCATACCATTAGGGGTTGCTGTACTTGCGAGGATTATCGCAGATACGCTGCTTCAGCCACAGCCTAAAGTACAAAGAAAAAAACGGTCTATTAAAAAACCGTTTCAATAAAAATACCTTGTCTTAAAACCTGACGGCAACAAGCGTCACCGTCCCTGCTTATATTATAGCACATATGGAAAACATGTAAACTGAAAATTTTATTAGTTTAATAATTAACGAAAATTATATTGGTACATTGTGATTTTAATGTTTTTTACTTTTTTCCTAAAAAACTGGACATTTACATTAGAAAAGTAGTAAAATTAATAAAAATGAATAGCCGGGATATCCCGGCTATAATTTTAATGGGATAATAATTATTTTATATATAGAAAGCGAGGCCTTGAATATGAAAAGTGATATTGTAAAGAAGGGTGTTGAGAGAGCACCGCACAGGTCGCTTTTTAAGGCGATGGGGTATACTGATGAGGAAATAAGGAGACCCTTGATAGGTGTAGTTAACTCAAAAAGTGAAATAGTACCGGGGCATATCAACCTGGATAAAATAGCTGAAGCTGTAAAAGCGGGAATTAGAATGGCTGGAGGTACACCTGTCGAATTCGGTGCGATAGGTGTATGCGACGGGATAGCAATGGGGCATATGGGAATGAAGTATTCTCTTGCTACCAGGGAACTTATTGCTGATTCATGCGAAGCTATGGGACTGGCGCATAGCTTTGATGGCATGGTATTTATACCCAACTGTGACAAGATAGTACCGGGTATGCTGATGGCAGCCGCGAGGATTAATGTGCCGTCTATAGTTATAAGTGGAGGACCTATGCTGTCTATTGTCCATAACGGCAGGCAACTTGATTTTAATAGTATGATGGAGGCAGTAGGTGCGGTTAAGGCGGGAAAAATGTCTGAAGAAGAGATGTGTGATCTGGAAGATTATGCTTGCCCTGGCTGTGGGTCATGCTCAGGCATGTTTACGGCAAATTCAATGAATTGCCTGACAGAGGTGCTTGGAATGGGACTGCCGGGAAATGGAACGATACCCGCTGTTTATGCTGAAAGAATCCGTCTTGCAAAGACTGCTGGAATGAAGATAATGGAACTTGTTGAAAAGGATATCAAGCCTTCAGATATATTGACACAGAAAGCATTTGGAAATGCACTGACTGTTGATATGGCATTGGGATGTTCTACAAACTCGGTTTTGCATTTACCAGCTATAGCTAATGAAGTTGGCATAGAAATCAACCTTGATATAATCAATGAAATAAGCGCAAAGGTTCCTAATCTTTGCAAGCTATCACCGGCAGGGCATCATCATATTCAGGACTTGTATGCGGCAGGCGGTGTTCAGGCGGTAATTAAGGAATTGACAAAGAAAGATCTTATTCATTTAGACCTGATTACAGCGACAGGTAAAACGGTTGGTGAAAATATTAAGCAAGTAAAAGTGCTTGATTATGATGTTATAAAAAATATTGATACTCCATATAGTACTACGGGTGGAATAGCAGTGCTGCGTGGAAATATAGCACCTGAAGGAGCTGTTGTTAAAAGGTCTGCAGTAGCGCAGGAAATGCTTGTGCACAAAGGGCCTGCAAGAGTATTTGATTCTGAAGATGCAGCAATAGATGCGATTTACAACGGGAGAATAGTAAAAGGTGATGTAATCATCATACGTTACGAAGGACCAAAGGGGGGACCCGGAATGAGAGAAATGCTCGGGCCGACTTCCGCAATAGCTGGTATGGGCCTAGACAAGGATGTAGCGTTGATTACGGATGGGAGGTTCTCCGGTGCGTCGCGCGGCGCTTCAATAGGACATGTTTCTCCTGAAGCAATGGAGGGAGGGCCTGTTGCAGCGGTCAGAGAGGGAGATATTGTGAGTATAGATATTCCTTCCGGTAAGCTAAATGTTGAAGTATCAGAAGATGAATTGATGGCCAGACTGGCAGAGTGGAAGGCTCCTGAGCCTAAAATAACAAAAGGGTATCTTGGGCGTTATTCCAAGCTTGTAAAATCTGCAAGCACGGGAGCAGTACTAAAAAACAATTAAGGATTGATAATGGAGAGTTGACAATTATCAATTGATTTGGTTGGGGGTATGAAGCATGAAATTAACTGGTGCGGAAATAATCATAGAATGTTTGAAAGAGCAGGGTGTTGACACTGTCTTTGGATTTCCAGGAGGCCAGGCAATTGTTATATATGATGCCTTGTATAAGGCAAGAAATGAAATACGCCATGTTTTGACATCTCATGAGCAGGGTGCGTCCCATGCTGCTGATGGATATGCAAGAGCCACCGGGAAGGTTGGGGTATGTATAGCGACTTCTGGTCCGGGAGCAACAAACCTTGTAACGGGAATTGCAACTGCATATATGGATTCGGTGCCTATGGTTGCAATTACAGGTCAGGTGCCTACGACGCTTTTAGGAAAAGATTCGTTTCAGGAGGTTGATATTACCGGTATAACTATGCCTGTTACGAAACATAACTATATTGTTAAGGATGTTACAAGGCTGGCAGATACGATAAGAGAAGCTTTTATAGTAGCAAAAGAAGGAAGACCTGGGCCGGTACTGATAGATGTTTGTAAGGATGTAACTTCAACAGCGACAGAATTTGAGCATAAACCGCTCAAAAAGCCTCACGATATAGCTATTGGAGTGAGTGAAAGCGAAATAGAGCAGGCAGCGGAAATTATCAATAATTCTGTAAGACCCATAATTCTTTCAGGTGGAGGAGTGTCTATTGCTGGTGCTCATGAAGAAGTTATTGCTCTTGCAGAAAAGGCCAGGATACCCGTATCAACAAGCCTTATGGGATTGGGGTCATTTCCGGGCACCCATGAGCTGTTCACTGGGCTCATGGGTATGCATGGCACAAAGACTACAAACCTGGCTGTCTCTGATTCTGATCTATTCATTGCTATCGGAGCAAGATTCAGTGATAGGGTAATCAGCAATGTAAACAAATTTGCACCGAATGCGAAGATCATGCATATTGACATAGATCCGGCAGAAATCGGTAAAAATATTGTTGTACACTATCCTCTTGTAGGAAATATAAAGAAAATATTACAGCATTTGAACACGAAAATTAATAAAAAAGAGGATTCGGACTGGAATAAAAAAATAAAAGATTGGAAAGAATTATATCCGCTAAAATATATTCAGGATGGAACTCTTAAACCGCAATATATTGTTGAGAGGATTTATGCTCTGACAAAAGGCGAGGCACTGATAACAACAGAGGTGGGTCAGCACCAGATTTGGGCAGCCCAGTTTTATAAGTATACAACGCCAAGGCAATATATTTCTTCAGGCGGTTTGGGAACTATGGGCTATGGATTGGGAGCGTGCATAGGCGCTCAAATGGGAAGGCCGGATAAAAAAGTAATTAATATTGCAGGAGACGGCAGCTTCAGAATGAATTGCAACGAACTTGCTACTGCAGTTGAATACAAGCTGCCGGTAATAATTGCTCTGTTTAACAACCGTGTGTTAGGCATGGTAAGACAGTGGCAGGAGCTTTTCTTTGACGGGCGTTTTTCTTCTACGAATATAGATAGAGGAACGGATTTTGTAAAGCTGGCTGAAGCTTTTGGATCTAAAGGCATAAATGTCACTAAACCGGAAGAGGTGGATGCAGCCATAATGGAGGCGCTTGCTTCAAATGATGGACCGGTGCTTATAAATTTTGAGATTGACAAGGATGATAAGGTATTCCCTATAGTTCCACCGGGGGCACCCATAAGTGAGCTTATTGATGAGTAAGTATATAACCCTGCCTTGGCTTCAAGGCAGGGTTAAGTATTAGACAGCTCGATCCGATTTATTAAAATTACCTTGACAGGGTAAGAAAATTATGATAGATTATTTATTGCTTCGTTAACGCAGGTCTTTTTTTTTATGTCAAAATTAATTATTAATATAAATATGGTGCAAAAGACCAGGGGCTGGAGGTGTTAGAGATGAGAGTTAAAATTACATTAGCATGTACTGATTGCAAACAAAGGAATTACAGCAACATGAAGAACAAGAAGAACGATCCTGATAGACTCGAAATGAAAAAGTATTGCAAATTCTGCCACAAACATACTACTCATAAGGAAACAAAATAATTGGTAGTATTCATGCTACGTTCCTTTTAAGCTGTTACAGCTTGAGCAAAATACGTTAATAACGTACGTCTGCGTATATTGTGCCCTTAAGGATAATATTATCCTTAAAAGTACTTGTGACGATTAAAATAAGAAAAACGGGGATGTGTAAGTATGGCTGAAGATGTTAAAGTTTCAAAGTTTGCCAATACTCGCAAAAATTTTGTTAGATTCTTCAAGGATGTAAGAAGCGAGTTAAAAAAAGTAATCTGGCCAAGTAAATCACAACTGATAAACAATACGGCTACTGTATTGGCATATTGCCTGGTTGTTGGCATAGTCATATGGATAGCGGACTATGGTCTTGGAAAAATTGTTAGTATTTTCCTAACAGGCAAATAAAGGAGGACATTGAACTTAATGAATATTGGTGATATGTCTGAAATTGCCAAATGGTATGTAGTTCATACATACTCTGGCTATGAAAACAAAGTAAAAGCAAATCTTGAGAAAATTGTAGAAAACAGAAGTATGCAGGACTATGTCCTTGACATCGTTGTTCCTATGGAAGAACAGATAGAGATTAAGGACGGAAAGAAGAAAGCAACTTTAAAAAAAGTCTTTCCCGGCTACGTTTTAGTAAAAATGGTTATGACGGACGAGTCCTGGTATATTATTAGAAACACCAGAGGTGTGACCGGATTTGTGGGACCGGGATCAAAACCTGTTCCATTGACAGATGATGAAGTAAAAATGATGGGTGTGGAAGAATTCTTACCTACTCTTGATTACGAAGAAGGCGATAATGTGAGGGTTGTTTCAGGTCCTCTTGAAAACTTTATCGGTATCGTAGAAGAGATAAATATGGAAAAGAAGAAGGTTCGTGTATCTGTTTCCATGTTTGGCAGAGAAACACCTGTTGAGTTGGAATTGACACAAATACAGAAGATATAGGCCTTACGGCGGGCGGTTATAATATCATGGGTCAGAAGTACGCAAATACTTCAGCTTATGGTACTATAATGAGTCCATTACTTATAGATTATTGTTATAATAAAAATGATCCGGGACTTTTGTAACCCTGATCGTTTTGCCTAAAATTTGGGAGGTGGAAACTAATGGCAAAGAAAATTGCTGGCTATGTAAAACTTCAAATTCCTGCGGGGAAAGCAACTCCGGCTCCACCGGTTGGACCAGCTTTAGGACAGCACGGCGTTAATATTATGGGATTTTGTAAGGAATTCAATGAAAGAACTGCTAAAGATGCAGGTTTAATAATACCTGTTGTTATTACTGTATATGCAGACAGATCCTTTTCATTCATTACAAAAACTCCGCCTGCTTCCGTACTTTTAAAGAAAGCTTGTAAAATCGAGAGTGGTTCCGGTAAGCCTAACAAGGATAAAGTAGCAAAGATATCCAAGGCTGAGGTTAGAAAAATAGCAGAATTAAAGATGCCTGACTTAAATGCAGCAAGTGTTGACGCTGCAGCAAGCATGATTGCCGGCACAGCAAGAAGCATGGGCATAGTCGTAGAAGACTAATATTAGTTGAAATTGACAATTGATAATTGATAATTCAGAAGCAATGCTATGGATTGTTGATTGTAATATTTAAGAATAAGGGAATTTACTAGTTTATTAGAGGCTTCAAACATATTGATTTGAGTTTTTAGGTATAGTAATTGCCTGCTGTAAATTGTCAATTGATGAACGTGGGAGGGATTAAGTCCCGAATATTTTACCACAAAGGAGATGATTATAGTGTTTAGAGGAAAGAAATATCAAGAAAGCGTTAAGCTTGTTGAAGGTTTGAAATTATATGATCCGGCAGAAGCCTTAGAACTCGTCCAAAAGACAGCGAAAGCAAAGTTTGACGAGACTGTTGAAATACATTTGAAAATGGGTGTTGACTCAAGGCATGCTGACCAGCAGGTAAGAGGAGCAGTTGTTCTTCCTCATGGTACAGGTAAAAAAGTACGAGTTCTTGTATTTGCTAAGGGAGACAAGGCTAAGGAAGCTGAGAATGCCGGTGCAGAACATGTTGGTGCAGAAGAACTCGTTACTAAGATTCAGAATGATAACTGGTTTGACTTTGATGTTGTGGTTGCAACTCCTGACATGATGGGTGTTGTAGGTAGACTCGGTAAGGTGCTCGGTCCTAAAGGTTTGATGCCTAACCCAAAAGCAGGAACAGTTACAATGGATGTTGCAAAAGCTATAGCAGATATAAAAGCCGGTAAAATAGAATACAGGCTTGATAAAACAAATATAATTCACTGTCCTATCGGAAAGGTTTCATTTGGAACACAGAAGCTTATCGATAACTTCCACACTTTGATGGATGCAGTTATAAAAGCTAAACCTGCAGCAGCAAAAGGGCAGTATATAAGAAGTGTAACAGTTGCTTCAACTATGGGACCTGGTGTTAAGGTAAACCCTCAGAAAGTAACAGAATAAAATAAATTCAAAAGTAGCTTTACAAATAGCAAAATATGTTGTAGTATATACAATGGTTAACTTAATAGAGCTTTTTGCCATAGACAGTAGGATCAATCTATATGATTGATTAAATGATAAAATCTTCCTACCGAGGTGAAGACGGTAAAGTAAAGAAATTATTTACACCCTTCATGTGTCTATGTGCATATGAAGGGTTTATTTATTTAGATTAATAATTTATAGTTGGTAATTCGAGTGGAGTAAACGCAAGAATTATTGATTCTTAATTTTAATTATTAATTATTAATAAGTGCAAGGGAGGTGTACATTTTGCCTAGTGAAAAAGTGTTGCAGTATAAAAAAGAAGTTGTAAGCGAGTTGTCCAGCAAGTTGAAATCTGCAAAGGCTATGGTTTTTGCGGATTATAGAGGACTTACAGTAGAACAGGACACAGAATTAAGAAATGCACTTAGAAAAGCAGGTGTTGAGTACAAAGTTGTAAAGAATACTTTAACAAGATTTGCTGCTAAGGAAAATGGTTTGGAAGGTCTTGATTCTTTCCTGAATGGTCCGACTTCTATGGCAATAAGTGATACTGACCCTGTTGCTCCAGCAAAAGTTCTTTCTGAATATGCAAAGAAATATGAAAAGCTTGAGCTCAAGGTTGGTGTTGTTGAAGGAAAGATCATTGATTTGAAAGGTATCGAAGCACTTGCAGAACTACCACCAAGAGAGGTTCTCATTGCAAAGGTGCTCGGTGGATTCAACGCTCCAATTTCAGGTTTGGTAAACGTTTTAAACGGAAACATAAGAGGCCTGGTAGTAGCATTGAATGCAATTGCGGAAAAACAAGCAAATGCTTAGCCGCATAAAAACAGACTTTTATCAGCTTTTGGGAAATGACAGATATTAATATTAAAAACAATAAACTTTATCTAAATTATGGAGGTATATTAAAATGGCTAGTGAAAAAGTTACAAAATTAATTGAAGACGTTAAGGCATTATCAGTATTGGAATTATCAGAATTAGTAAAAGCTTTAGAAGAAGAATTTGGAGTATCAGCAGCAGCTCCTGTAGCAGTTGCAGCAGCTCCTGCAGCAGCAGGCGCAGCAGCACCGGCAGCAGAAGAAAAGACTGAATTCAACGTAATATTGAAGGAAGCTGGCGCAGACAAAATAAAGGTTATCAAAGTTGTTAGAGAACTCACTGGCCTTGGCTTGAAAGAAGCTAAAGACCTCGTTGACGGAGCTCCAAAGACTGTTAAAGAAAATGTTTCCAAAGACGAAGCTGCTTCCATCGAAGCAAAATTCAAAGAAGTTGGCGCAACTGTTGAAATTAAATAATTTTAACAATAAAAAAGGCAGGATGCAATTTGCATTCTGCTTTTTTGTTATATCAGGGACACTCCTCGACGAGGATGACCGATGGCAGTAGAGAAGTGTCCCTCTGACCCGAAATAAAAAAAGGTTGACAAGTCAAAAACCGTATGTTAGAATTATAAACTGCGTTATAATTACGGATCGGACTGTCAACTTTTACTTCTAATGAATTAACATGAAGTAATTATAACACACAAAATCGAAGCTGTAAACTTGATTTATGAAAAGCAACAAAACGTAAAAGCAAGTAATATTGTGCGTTCTAGCCAATAATGAATAAATGGTACATATTTGGTAGATGAAACGGAATAAGCAAGGAAAAATATGTAAATAATATTTAGATGTTTGGTTGTTTGTTAATATTTCATATCAAGTCAAAGTCATAATTTATGAGGTGATTTTTAATGGTACATCCCGTACAGTTGGGTAAGAACACAAGAATGAGCTACTCTAAAATCAAAGAAGTAGTTGACATGCCAAATCTTATCGAAGTACAAAAAAACTCATACAAATGGTTCCTCGAAGAAGGTCTGAGGGAAGTTTTCAGAGACGTTTCGCCTATTACGGATTACACAGGAAATCTTATATTGGAATTCGTAGATTATTCTCTGGATGAAAATCCGAAATATAGTGTTGAAGAGTGTAAGGAAAGGGATGCTACCTATTCTGCTCCTTTAAAAGTGAAAGTCCGTCTGATCAACAAAGAGACAGGCGAAGTAAAGGAACAGGAAATATTCATGGGAGATTTCCCGCTTATGACGGACAACGGTACATTTATCATCAATGGAGCCGAAAGAGTTATCGTCAGCCAGCTGGTCAGATCCCCAGGGATTTACTATGCTATGAAATTTGACAGAGTAGGAGAAAAGCTGTCTTCAAATACTGTGATTCCAAACAGGGGTGCATGGCTGG